>JAIYDG010000336.1 GCA_027487625.1 Bacteroidota bacterium | reverse complement strand
GCCCTTGTTTGGCAAAACCGCCGACTATGGTCAGTGGGGGCTTGTTGTAGTTGATGCTTAGCCCTTTCAGGTCCAATTCAAGAGCGGAAGGTTTCCATTGGTCAATTGGAAATTTGAGGGTAAGATCTACCAAGCCTATTTCAAGGGGACCCAAATGAACGGAACCAGTGATATCGACCAACAACCCATTTTTCAGGCCCAAACTGATGCTTTGGAAAGTCACGGGGCCGATTTTCTTCCCTACAGGAACTGGTTTGGAACTTTGGATCGGAGGGCTTTGTGGTAGCATGCCCCCATTGGGGTGTTGATTCTCAGCAGGGGGAACCGCAGGGGGAATTTCAGGGGAATTAAAACTACTGGAAGAGAGTTTGAACTCATGTTGCTCTCCCAACACCATATCTAGATCAAACCCAAACCCTTTTTCAAGCCCTTTGGATGTATCTGCCCCATTGCTCTGTTGAGCGGAAAACTGGGGCACCCCCATGGGGCTGAGTAATTTATTGATTTTTTCAAGCGAACTAGCAGATATAGCAGCAGATGTGTAATTGATTTTGAAAGACTTGAATGTGATCTTCGCTTCCGAGAGCATACTACCCACCACAGGTAATTTGCTTAAATCAATATCTGCACTCATCGCTAGCTCTGTACCGAAAAGTAAAGTGGAGGTTTCGGAGGCACTTGGTTTGGGCTTGCTGGTGTTTTTAAGGATAAAAATATCCTTGACATCCAATTTTACTGGAACATAAGGGGCAAAATCCAATTTCAAAGCAGGTCCGTCAGGGCTGGACAAGGCAGCGACAAAGGTGGTAGTGACGGTGTCATTGACCGTCTTTTTATCATAGTCTGCTTCTATGATGCTGGTCACTTTGTTATCGCCTTGTGCATCTGTTTTGCCCAAATACATTTTGAAGCGTATTTGAAGGTCTTTTTCATTTTGCGTTGACTTGCCAACTTTAGTAGTATTCGAGTCTAACTCAAATTGCAGTTCCACTTTCTCCAGGTCAGGGAGCATTTTAAAATCGCCTACATCAATTAAGTCACTTAACTTTAAGGGACCTTCAATGCTGACTTTTACCAAAGTACTGTACCCGGCGGTAGTGTCTCCTCGCTTTCGCTCGTAGCCAAGATCTATGGTCACCTTATTGGTCTTCTCGCTGCAGTTTCCTGGCATATCGAAGCCAATTTCTGACAATAGACTCGGAAGTGAGGCAATGTTCAAATCAAAACTGACCAAGATGCCCACATCGCTCCTACCCCAGCCAATTTCCAATTGATCTAGGGAGAGTTTCGAATTTTCTTCCAGTGTCTTTAAAAATCCCAACATAAATTTGAATTGATTATTCAGGAAATATAGCATTACCTATATGTATCCAAGAATCAGAAATGTATGCGTAAAAAGAATATTCCTGTTTCGGAACGAGCTTTATCATTGAAGGATCTGGGTTTTCAAACGTTGCTTTTTTATCTTCCGAGACTTTCGATTTCCACTCTAAAACACTCTTTGGATCAAGGCAAATTTTTTCGATCTTCTTAAGGTTTTCACCTTCAAGATATAAAAATAAATTACCATGCCCATCGAATTCTATTTTTGTTATAAGTACCCCTACTGAAGCAACCAAACGTATGTTGCCATATTTAATGTCAGCAGTTCTTGCCAGAAAATTATAGGTAAAATCAGCTTCACCTGGGTTAGGCCCATGATGATGAGCAGCTGCTTCACATACTTCAGAATAAACATCTGCAAGCGTACTGATAACCCCTAAAGCAAGTTTAGCAGATAGTAATTTTTTTTTGGTATCATAATCTGTATTACTGGATAATTTTTTAATATCATTGTCAATTATAATCTTATCAAGTTCAGTGTAATATTGTTTAAGCTTAGCTTTAACATCCTTTTTTTCGTTGTCTGGTGGCTCTGGAAGTGTGTCTAAATAATTTTTAGCAACGTTTGCTTTTTTTTCATATTCCTCAAATTTTAGTAAGTGAGCGTCGTTGCTGGCTCTGTTTTTCTCAATATCATTGTTGATTCTGGCAATATCTATTTCTAGTATATTATTAATTTCTTCACAAATGAAGGAAGCAACTTTAACCCATTTTGCCCGTTTTCGAGCATTAAAAGCTTTCTCAGACTTCAATAGTATCCTAGCTATCTGAGCTTCTTGCGTCGGAGCTAGATGACCGTCTTTTTCCCGGATCGTAGTACCGGTCATAGAATCTAAAAAACTCATGATGTTAAAATTTAAATGGTGAAAATATTTTAACTGACCTTTCGCAGGTCGAAAATTTGCAAAGAAAAAAAATTATAAGGCTACACCCGATTGTATTTACTCAACACGTACCAGCGTTCTCGAACCGTTTCGTTCTTGGTATTTGGGCTACAGCGCTTCACCGGTTCGACTTGACGAATCAATGGTTTAAAGGTTTTTTACAATTACCCACGGAACTGCAATCAGCAGGCAAGGCAGGCTAATTTCGGTAAACGAAGGAAATGAATTTTCGAGTTGCGGAGGTAAATGGATTGACAATATTAGCTTGATTATCAATTTTGCTGCTTTAGAAGCAAATTCGATAATGTTTTTGACAAGTGCCTCTATTCCAGACAATAAAGCTGTGATCAGGTTTTTGACTTGCTCAAAGAGGAAGTCAATAATACTTTTCAGGCTTAGGGTTGAATTAGCCATTAAAGCCTCGAAATCCGGTATAGCCTGACCTATTTTATCTTCAAAGTTTGAGATTAATGCCTCCAAACCTGGTTCTAATTTTGCAAATTCCGTTCCGGAAATTATACCATTATAAAAATCTTGCAGTTTAGGGAACATGAGTTCCAAACCGCTATTGAAAATACCCTCTATCACTTCCGAAAAATCAATATTTATTTCAGCGGCTGCTTGGTTGGGTTGTGCACCCGGATTGGGTTTAGAGTCAACCGGAACCGGATTCTGGGTAGGAGATGGTCCGGGATTAACACCATTTTTTTCAGGCGGCGAGGAAGAGACCTTCTGATTTACTGTTGCTCCTTTATATTGAATAGGCTCAGGCTTCAGGACAAAGGAATACGTGGAGGCAGGTAGAATACTTTCGCCCTCTGCCAAATTCCTTAGCTTAATTTTATCCCATAGCTGATTTTCAAGGATAATAGATAGCTGCTTATTTAGATTTTGAATAATCGTATTCAGTTTTGAAAAATTCGGATCTTTTGCAAGAAATTCATCAGAAATTTCAGCGAGAACCTTCACAATATCCCTTGCTACTAAGTGCGTTGGTTGTGCTAGGTTCACACTTTTAATTTTCGGAGTTGTAAAGTTTAAAAAATTTTCTACCCCCGTCTTGCTAATAGGGAAATTCTGTGGAACAAATTTACCAGCCAAAGCGACAAGCGTAGCTTTTATAGAATCAATATCAAGCTCTTCTTTAAGGTTTTGGAGTGGATCTTCGGCCTTTTTAATTGTTGACTCGAAACTTTTGAAAACGTTATCCAAGGAATCGCTTGGGACATTCATTGAGGTAGCGAATTGCTTTGCATCATTCGGTAAATTTGAATTTTTAAAAGCTTGATAAATTGCATTTGCAGATTCCATTTTTTCTTCCTCCTCCTCCAACTCTTCTTTCAATTGTAAGGCATGATTTAAGTCATCTGTGTACAAGCTGAGATGGTCTTTGAGATTGACTAGATTCAGTTGCTTTAAAAAATCATCTACCTTGTCAATAGTATCTTTTATCACATTTTCATCCTCTACTGCTGAAAGACCAAACAACCAAGATAAGTCTTGGTCTTTTATTTTTGTATACGTCTCACTATGGTTTAAGTAATCCGATAGAGGGGATAGATTCAACTTACTATTGAGGGTTAAGATATTATCATCAACCCATTTATCAGCTTGTTCTTTATAATTGCCTAAATCAGACTCCCATTTGGTCAGCTTGCTTTGCAAGTATCTGGCCTCTTCGAGTGAGCCATAGAAATTGTTTTCCAGCGATGTGAAAATTCCTGCACTCATTTTTTAATATTTAATAATGTAATACAATACGTAATATGGTGGCATGTTGTTGTGGGGCTGGTCGCCGCCGGTAGGGGATGTGTTATATTTTTTCCCATTGCCATATGATATAGAGCCGGCATCATAAGCAATGTCAGAAACAGAACTATCAGCATATTTCCCTAACTCATCATCTCCAGGGAAAATATGCTTATGGCTGGGCATTTGCTCTTCGGTTAGTGTTACATTCTCTTCGCCACCAGTGTCATTTCTGGCCCTTCCTGGCCCAACCCCCAATATAAACCTTCCCCTCAAATCCGGCACATTTTTCACCCCGAGGGCAGTTCTGAGATCCTTATATTTCTGGGGGTCTAAGTCTAAATTTGTTTTCCCATCACACAATAACCATCCATCTGGCGCTTTTTCACCACCGTATGCTATGATGGAGCCCAAGGGCATCACAAATCCGGTTTGGTCTTTGATACGGCCTTTTACTTCCAATTTAGAGGTGGGAGCATCCGTACCTATACCCACATTGCCATTTACAATCAGATTGGCATTGGCATTCGCTTTTCCAATAGTGGTTTTATTGTATATTAAAGCTTCACCGTTTACTTCCAATTTTGAGGTGGGAGTATCTGTACCTATTCCCGCATTGCCATTTACAATCAGATTGGCATTGGCATCCGCTTTTCCAATGGTAGTTTTATTGTATATTAAAGCTTCACCGTTTACTTCCAATTTTGAGGTGGGATTTGAAGTCCCAATACCG
>JAIYDG010000670.1 GCA_027487625.1 Bacteroidota bacterium | reverse complement strand
CCTTCTGCTTGTTCACCTAGGTTCTTGGTATCCACCAAAAACAGGACGCGATTGGCGCGTACGTGTTTGAGCAGGCGGTACACAGCAGTGATGGCGGTGAAGGTTTTCCCGGAGCCCGTGGCCATTTGTACCAGGGCTTTGGGGCGATTTTGTTTGAATGAACTTTCGAGGTTATTGATGGCTTCTACCTGGCAATCGCGCAAGCCAGCGGTGTCGAGCAGCGGGAAATCTTCCTGCATGCGCCGCCGGATCGATTTGGATTGACGGAGCCAATGTTGCAGGGTTTCGGGGCGGTGAAACGTGAATACTTCGCGGTAACGTGGTTTGGCATCACGGCTGTCCACAAAACGGGTGATCACGCCCGTACTCAGGTAGAGAAAGGGGAGAGGGGCATTGTTCAAGCGTTTGAGTTTGGCCTGGGCATAGGCTTCGACCTGGACTTCGTGCGCGGAGAATTTTTGGCCTTCTTCTTCCCGTTTGGCTTCAATCACCCCAACGGGTTTAGCGCCCACAAAAAGCACGTAATCAACCGGACCAACGTCGGTGGGGTATTCCCGCACGGCGACGCCCAGCCCTGCGGCCAGGTTTAGCTTTTTTTGATCCTGAATCAACCATCCTGCCGCCAGCAATTGCTGGTCGATTTGGTCACGGGCGCGTTGTTCAGGATTTTGGTTGATCATGTGGTTTTTAGTTTGTTAGAAGTTTATGGGGTTGGTGTATAAAGGTAATGACTAACATTCATGTGAACAATTTAATCGCGGATAATTGCGGTGTTTTTTTGTGGATTGGTATATGTACGGGAAAAGGGGGCTGAAGGTTGCACAATGTTGGCTATTTTTCCAACTAGCTACAATTCCGCCCCAAGAAACCAAAATTCAACCGCATCCGCGGTTGTTAAAACGCCAATATCCTGGAAAATCCCCGGACGACCGGGGCTATGGTGAATTCAACCGCATCCGCGGTTAGCAGGTGTGTGGTGATGGTTAGCGCAGCATCAATTCCAGCACCTCCTCGATGCCTTCAACAAAGCTTTCAACCCATTCTTTGCGGGTGGCGCTGTTGATGAGGATGTTGAGGCCATCGGCGTTGATGCTATCTGGATGAAAGTAAATTTTATCACTTTCTGCTACTACTTTTCGATAAAGGAAAGGGTTGTCTTTGGTTGAGAAATTAGTGGATAAAGCATTGATTTTGGCAAAAGCCTCCGGAAAATTGGTGTGCATATCGTTCCAAGGTATTAACTGGCTATCATCCGCTAAAACTGCAAAACCGTAATAGAGGCTATGATGGAGTTCGATTTTAAGGGCAAGATTGGGTGCGGCAGTACCATACAAACGAAGACAAATACCGAATTGAGAAACCTTATTTTTTTGGTAATAACCCTGGATCAGCTCATTGAGTTTATGTTGCTCAATTTTTGTCTTCTTATCCATAAAAAACACGTCCCCATCACTGAGCTTAAAGTGATCTTTTAGGGCTTGAAACAGTTCGATCATCAATTTTTCCAAAGAAGTAATCTTCAATAAAGTGAGTGCTTCTTGGATGTCATTGACCAGCAGGTAGTTTCCATTTTCAGCCAAAACACCTTCGATTTCTTTGAGGTATCCCTGATTCATAGATTGATTGGTTAAAAAGCTGATATTGAGTAGATATTGATGAATGCTTTCGCTTAAAAGCGGAATGTTGAGCACTTCGTTTTGACATGCTTTCAACCATGTAGCGATGTCCTCCTGATAAGACAAACAAATGTAGTCCTGATCTTTCTGTAGGCCGTTGGAGCTGTTTGCACTAGGGTCGGTGCCCTTTAAGGTCAGGTAAATTAGCCTGAAGTCTTGAGCAGATTTTTTAGCAAATTCATAATAGTCATACAGTTGTTTATTTTGGTCGCCTGCGTAAATTTTGTTTTCGATGATGATTTCCCTTCGCTTGTCGTCGCGTAAATGGATGTCCAGGCGGCGGTTGTTGTCAATCACTTTTTCGATTTTGACCTTGGCAGTTTCCGCATTAAAGTCAAAATCTGGAAAGAACTGCCGGACAAATAATTCCAAAAACTTCGCCCCTTGGAGGTGAGCACCTTTGGGGTTCAAGAACTCGGCCAAAAAACGCGAATGTAAACGAACCTCATCGGCGTGGATGTTCAGGATTTTGAAAAGGTTGAATTTTTCTCCTTGCTGGGCTGCGCGCTCGTCGTAATTTTTTTTGATTGGACTGACTCCGCTAAATAGGTTTTCGCATTGTATGATTTTAATTTTTGCTGTTGTAGCTTCTTCCGTACCTGGAATCTGCCCTTGTTCCAGATTGGGGTGGGTTTCTCTATTTTCTTCTTTTGTAATAATCGGCATGGGAGTTGGTTTTGTGGTTTGAGGTTTATACGGGAAGGGTAGGGGAAAGGTTGCACAATGTTGAATATTTTTCCAGCTACTTACAATTCCGTCCCAAGAAACCAAATTCAACCGCCTCCGCGGTTGCCAAAAACACCTGAAAATTGGATTCCCCGGACGACCGGGGCTATGGTGAATTCAACCGCTGCCGCGGTTAGCAGGATCATCAAGGGAAATGAAGTCGTATAACAAAGTATGATTTTT
>JAIYDG010000030.1 GCA_027487625.1 Bacteroidota bacterium | reverse complement strand
TTTAAGCAATAGTTGGTTAGATGTAGACATTGAGCTCATAAATGAACAAACAGGAGAACGATTTGAAGCCATCAAATCCCTAGAATTTTATTCAGGAGTTGATGATGGAATGAGTTGGACAGAAGGCGATCAAAAAGAATCGGTAGTACTTTCTGCAGTTCCTGATGGTCGGTATTATATGCTGATTTACCCTGATTGGGGAACAAATGGAAGTGGTTTACCCAATCCATCATTTACAGTTGAAGTTAGAAGAGATGTAGCGATTTGGTCGAATCTATTATGGACCATACTTTTGGTATCTATATATCCAATTGTTATCTATTTCTTAGAGAAAAATTTTGAAAGTAGACGTTGGATGGAAAGTGATTATGTACATTATTAATAGAATATGTTTAATATTAGTAACAAAGAAAAGAAAAGTGTCGCCATTTATTTCAGCATATTAATGCTTGTTTTAGGTGTATATACTTATGCAGGTATTTACGGTTGGAAATTCTATAATCCTGATGAGGTAAGTGAAAGAGCATATGGTCAGTCGAGAAGTAGCGGTGGTTCACATGGTGGAAGCAGATTTTATCACAAATAAATTTATTTAAAAATGGAAGATATCATAAACATTAAGTATGTAGTTAGTTCAGTTCTTTATTCATTTATAGGAATTGTTATCCTACTAATTTCATTCTGGGTAATTGAAAAAATTACACCTGAAAATTTATGGAAAGAAATCATTGAAAGAAAAAACAATGCATTGGCAATTATGGCAGCAGCATTTATGATTGCCATCGCCATAATTATTGCATCAGCAATTCATGGTTGATTTCGAAAAAGAGGAAGAAATAAAAAAGCAGGAAATCAATATTCACCTGCTATTATTACTTGCTGTATTTGTAGTAGCTACTTGTGGACTAATCTATGAATTAGTTGCAGGTACTGTTGCAAGTTATTTACTCGGCGATTCTGTAACCCAATTTTCTACCATTATTGGTGCCTATTTATTTTCAATGGGAATAGGCTCCTATTTGTCAAAATTCTTCAATAAACACCTCATTGCATGGTTTGTTCAAATTGAAATTACCGTTGGCTTAATTGGTGGATTTAGTTCAAGCATTTTATTTTTAATGTTTGATCATGTTGAATCTTTCAGGTTTCTACTTTATGCATTGGTTGGTTTAACGGGCATTTTAGTTGGACTAGAAATTCCATTATTGATGCGCATTCTTGAAAAGAAATATGAATTCAAGGAATTGGTTTCAAAGGTTTTTACATTTGATTATATCGGTGCTTTATTGGCATCTGTTGTATTTCCTTTGTTTCTTATCCCCTACTTGGGATTGTTAAAAACATCATTTTTATTTGGCCTATTTAATATTGCAGTAGCCTGGGTTTTATGTTTAAAGTTTAAAGAAGAAATTGCCTGGATTCAAAGCCTTAAAATAGCAGCAATTATTTCGTTTTTGTTATTGGCAACTGGATTCGCATTTTCAGAAAGAATCATGAATTTCGCAGAATCAATGGCATTTCAGGATAAAATAATTTTTGCCAAATCATCTCCCTATCAAAGAATTGTTCTAACTAAAAATCCAAGGGAATATCGCTTGTTTCTAAATGGCAATTTGCAATTCAGCAGTTCCGACGAATACCGTTATCATGAAGCATTAGTGCATCCTGCATTGGAATTTTTATCAAACAAAAAAAACATTTTAATATTAGGTGGTGGAGATGGTTTAGCTGTTAGAGAAGTATTAAAACATCAAGAAGTAGAAAAAATAATATTGGTTGATTTAGATGCTGAAATGACCCGTTTATTCAAGTCAAACTCTATGTTGACTGCATTAAATGAAAAATCATTGTCATCAAAAAAGCTTCAAATTATTAATGAAGATGCATTTTTGTGGTTAAAAAAAAACAAACAGGAATTTGATTGTATCATCATTGATTTTCCTGATCCATCAAACTATTCAATAGGAAAACTCTATAGCAATAGCTTTTACAGATTGGTTTATCAATCATTAAGCGATAGTGGAATGTGTGTTATTCAATCGACATCACCTTATGTTGCACGCAAATCATTTTGGTGTATCGATACAACACTTCAATCTGTCGGATTTAATACACAAGCTTATCACGCCTATATACCATCTTTTGGAGAATGGGGTTATATGATGGCATTAAAGAATCGAAATTATATTCTGCCGGATTCATTTAGAAAAGACTTGAGGTTTTTAAATGAAGAAACATTAAAGCAACTGTTTATTTTTCCTAAGGATATGCAAAAAGTTCCTGCAGAAGTAAATAAGTTAAACAACCAGGTTTTGGTTCATTATTTTGAAGAAGAATGGGCTAATTACCAATAAAATGAAAAGAAGAGAATTTTTATTGAGTGGACTTGGTCTTGGAATTGTTTTAAGCAGCCAATTTTCATGCAAAAAAGGCAATTCGTTTCAGGTAAAATTTGCTGATGATTACGCTTCTAGGGGCCATTTACTAAGGGAACCTAAATTCAATAAACCTAGCACAACTTTTAAAGAAAACATACTTATAATTGGTGCAGGAATTAGCGGATTAAGTGCAGGAAGAAGATTAAAAAAATCAGGTATAAACGATTTTAAAATCCTGGAACTTGCTAAAGAAAGTGGCGGTAATTCAATAAGTGGAAAGAATTCAATAAGCAATTATCCTTGGGCAGCACATTATTTACCCATACCTGATGAAAGAGATTCGGAGCTCATTTCATTTTTAAAAGAATGCAATGTTATAACAGGAATTAATCATGAAAATAAATTGGAATACAATGAGCAATTTTTGTGTTTTGATCCAGAAGAACGTTTGTATATAAATGGTCATTGGCAGGAAGGATTGGTTCCTCATTCAGGTATTGAGGAAACTGATCATAAGGAAATAAAATCATTCTTTGAACTCATTCAATTTTATAAAAATGCAAAAGGGAATGATGGAAAAGATGCATTTTGTATTCCAATTAAAAATTCTTCAAATGATAGTGAGTTTACTAAACTTGATGAGATAAATTTTTATAGCTTTATGCAATCAAAAGGATATCGTTCAAAATATCTTTTTTGGTACCTGGATTATTGCTGCAGAGATGATTTTGGAAGTTCAATTCAAGATAGCTCTGCGTGGGCTGGCATTCATTATTTTGCATCAAGAAAAGGAAAAGCAGCAAATGCAGAATCCGGTGATGTGCTTACCTGGCCTGAAGGAAATGCATTTTTGGCAAATGGTTTGAAATCAATAATCAAAGAACATTTAATATGTAATCAACTTGTTTATTCTATAGAAGAGAAAAATGAGATGATAGAAGTATTGATTTATGATTTTGATAAAGAAGAAAGTATAAATTACCAATGTAAACATGTTATCCTTAGTGGACCACAATACATCAATAAGCGAATTTTAAAGCAATCTAAAAAAGAGGAATTGTATAATAAATTCACTTATTCACCTTGGATGGTTGCCAATATCAGTTTGCATCAATTATACACCAATAAAGGAATTCCGTTATGTTGGGATAATGTTATTTATGGCAGCCAATCGCTAGGTTATGTAAATGCTTGTCAACAGCATTTAAACTTGCATGAAAACGAAAAAGTAATTACTTATTATTATCCTTTATCAAAAGGACAACCTAAGCAGGAAAGGGAACTTGCATATAAAAGAACGGAAGATGATTGGAAAAAAATTATTCTAGCTGATTTAAAAATTGCCCATCCAAACATTGAGGAATCGATTAAAGAAATCGAGATTAAATTATGGGGACATGGTATGATTAGGCCTATACCTGGACTTATTAAAGGAGATGAAATCAAGGAAATGAGAAAGCCTCTGAATGACAGAATATACTTTGCCAATTCAGATATTACAGGAATTTCAATCTTTGAAGAAGCCTTTCATTCGGGCATAGATGCAGCAGATTTGTGTTTAGAAAATTTGAGTAAAAATGCTTAAAGGAAACTGGATTCATAAAGCAGGATTTGATTTGCTATTTATTCTGGCTCCACCATTTGCTTGTTTATTGCTGATTATTTTGTTTCCTGATTATTTTAATCAAGAAAAAGAAATGAACTATTTAAATTGGTTTATTCTTGTTCTTTTGATAGATGTGTCGCATGTTTATAGCAGTTTGTTCAGAACTTATTTCGACAAAAATGCATTTGAACAGAAAAAAGATTTATTTATCAGTATCCCACTTTTGTCTTTTGTTGGAGGAGTTGTTTTATA
>JAIYDG010000175.1 GCA_027487625.1 Bacteroidota bacterium | reverse complement strand
TAAAAAAGTGTCTTCTTCTCCACTGTCTAATTCTAAACAAATATCTGCTGGTAAAGGCTGTCCGCTAACACTATACAAACCATGTGAAATACTGATTTCTTGAGTATTTACTTTTAACTTTTGTTTGTTGTAAATGATTAATCTGAATTGGTTTAATTCAGAGCTAATAATGGGCACAAAAACCTCAGCTTCATTTTTAAATGGCTGTATTCCTAAACTCTTGGTGTCGTTCAATCTAATGATTTCATAAAATCCAACGAAATCTTTATCCGATTTAAAACTAATCAGTTCTTCTTCATCTCTGGTACTACTTTCATAAACCAATTGAATTTTCAAACTTTCAGCTTGTTTTTCTTCGTTTAAGTTGATACTTGAAGGTTTGGTTCCTGCATAATATGTTGCACCTTTAACAACAGCAGTGGTAGGGTCGATGCTGCTATCAATTACCAATCCCGAAATTGTTTTCAACTGTTCTCTGATATAAGGAATATAGGTAGTTCCGCCAACCAAAACTATTCTGTCTAAATCTCTGTAAGTAAAAGATGATGCTTGTAACATATCTTCCATTAACAGAACTGATTCATCGAAATAAGGTTTTACTATTTCATCAAATGTGTTTCTGCTCAAAGTGAATTCAGTAAAAATATCGAGTTCATCAAATTCAATTTCTATGCTTGTTTCTTGTTTTAATGAAAGCTCTTTTTTGGCTTCTTCTATTTGATGCAGCAAGTATTCTTCTAATGCCTTCTTTTGATTAGCTGAAATTGATTCTAGTTTCTCCTGAGGAATCAATGGCATGACTATTTTTTGCATCAAACTAAAATCAATATCAAATCCACCCAAGAAATTATTTCCCAAATGATTTTTAACTTTTAATTCACGTTGATTGATTTCAACCAATGCACAATCAAAAGTTCCACCACCAAAATCGTAAACAAGCCACCTTTGAAGTTTATCCATGTCAAGCGAATTGTCATTTGCATAAGCCAGACAAGCTGCAACAGGTTCTTGTAACAAAACAACTTCTTTTAATCCTGCTAATTCACCCGCTTTTTTAGTGGCATTTGATTGCACAGTATCAAATGAAGCAGGAATGGTAATTACACAAGAGTTGATTTGATTATGTTGTTCAAAACCAATCAGTGTTTTTAAAATTTCAGCGGATAATTCCAGCGGATTTGTTTTGATATCGGAATTTTCAATTTGAAATTCAGCATCGGTCCCCATACTTCTTTTAAAACTGGTGAATACATTTCCGGGTTGGCTTTGTAATAAATCCAAAGCTTTTTCTCCAACCAGAATCCTTCCATTTTTATAGGCAACAGCAGAAGGCAGTAATTCCCTAAAATCCTTTGGGTTTTTTAAGATAATGGCTTTTCCATGACTGTAAAATCCAATGGCGGAATTGGTAGTTCCTAAATCAATACCAAAATTTATTGTATGTTGCATTTTTATTATTTCAAAGAGATATTTAATTCATCAATTAACCTATTTTGTTACTAAAAATAAGAATTTTTTTAAGAAAGATTTGGCTTAGAATATTGAATCATCAGCCTATAGTACCTGAATTTTTCAAGATTCTTGAAGAATTAGGTATTAATCGTGAGAATATTGGTGATTTAGATGAAAAGGGAATCATAAGAATAGAAAAAAAGCTAAAGGCCCGAAGTAAGATGTCGGGTGCTTATGAAAATCAGGCCAATGAAAATATCTTATCAGCTATAAAAAAGCATCACAGAGCAATTGTATGTTTTTATACTGATGAAATGTTATATCATTTAATACAGGGGCAAAATTTTAAGAATAATCAGTTCATTTCCTTTTACCCTGTAGATAAAGAGGATTTAGAAAGAGTAAAATTATTCTTTGAAGAGTGTTTAGCAGATGATTTTTTAGACCAGGTACAAAAGAGTTTTGCATCAAATAAAATTGTTGAAATATATAAATGGCATTTAACTGAGCAAATTTTTTCCGCTTCAGTTAAACAACGTTTGTCTCAATTATTGAAAGCTAAGTTTGAGTACATAATTGAAACTTTCAAACAAATGCCAACAGATCCTGTGTTGGAACAAAGAATCAAATATTCAAAGAGCAGACATTTTTATATGGTTCTGAGTTTTTATAAGGATGAAGAATTAAGTACTTTGATTTTTAATCTGCTTGAGTTTTACAATAAGCATAGTTACTATACAAAGGGTCAAGATTTTGCTGATTCAGTTTTATTTCATATCCATGAATACGATAGAGATGATTTCGTTTTAGGAGTAAATGTGATGGCTACTACCATGAATGCTGGTGGTAGTTATAAAGCAATGTGGATAGGAATCCTGATTATTTTTGGAATCATTTTTGGTCCAATTATTTACTTAGTTTCAACTCATAAACCTAGTTTGCCAAAACCTTTTCAAATGCCATCTGATGAAGGTTTTTTGTCAAGTCGAGATATTGAAAATCAGTTTAAGGCAAATAGAAATGTTGTCAATAGTAGTATAGCCTATAATTATGTTTCAAATACAGATAGTTTAGTTATCAAGTCAGAATCAAGTAGAATGGCTCAGTTGGCGGGATATAAGTTTAAATTAGATAGTGTCATTCCATTAAAAACAGGTGATTACCTCTTAAAGGCACGAAGAGGAAGTTTTAACCAAGAATTGCCTCAAACTCCTGAAAAATTCTATTTTGTAAATCGAACTTCGAACCACGTTTTTTTATTGCTCTATTTTAACCAATGTATGTTTAAGGAATTTGATGTTTTGCATCCTTGTCCTTATCCGTTTGCTTGGAATGAAATGTATGTGAAGCCTAATGATTACGTTGCATTGAGTGCTAATGTTTTAGATTATTTTTCTATTCAAACAGGAAAGAATTTGGTACTTCTTTCTAGAACCATAGAACAGTTGGAAGACGAACCCGAAAGGTATTATTTGTGGGTGAAGGCCAATAAAGTTGATACCTTTTTATACCGACAAAATTTTGTGAATGTAAATGCCCAAAATACCCAAGGAGGAAGATTTGTACTAACGGAATCAAACAATAAATACCAAATAAATTGGATTGGAAAAGAAAAGGCAATCTTTCACAAAGAAGAAAAAGAGTACTTAAAACCTAATCAAGATTTGGTTATAGAATATAAAAAGAAGAAGAATAAAAATTAAACTTTCTTTTTATATAAAGGAACATTGCTGCATGCTTCTCCGTACATCAAGCTTTTTGCAAAAGGTAATAATTTGTGGGTTATTTCAACATAAGCATGAACCGGCACTGGTACAGCACTGCATCCTTTAATGATAACTCTTTGGTCTTTGTAGTTTTCGGGATTAATTTGATTCAAAGCATCTTGAAACAAAATAGACTCTAGATTTTCTAAACTTCCAAATACATATCTATTGGCAAAAGGTTCAATAGCAATTCCAAGAATCATATAGGCCCAAGTAGGAATAATTGCATCTGTTGAGCAATAAAAGGCGATATTTTTTCCTTGAAATTGATTCCAATTATAAGATTTGACCATCTCTCTGAAATCTTTTTCCTTTAAAATCATTTCACGGAAAAGAAAATCTTTGATATCAAAATGAATACGTTCTCCGCTGTTGTAATAATCCTCTAGGTTAAGAGTAATTAAACCACTTGCGGCAACTTTATTTTCTATCAAATCTAATTCAACCATCTTTCTTACCTTAAAAACATGTTTTTGAAAGCGCTTCTTCTGCTTAAAACCTGCACCAAAGAGGTGTCAGCTTTTCCATCTTTAGTGGCTCTTATATAATAATTACCTTGTAGAAGGAAGCCAAAATCTGCTTGACTATTAAAACTTCCAGTTGAAATGGCATTTAATGGGAGGTTTCTTTTTAAATCTTCATAACTAACATAAATATAAATATCAGTATTAGTTAATTTAAGAGTGCCTTCAGCATTATAGGGAGTTACATAAAGTCTTCCATTGAATTGAGAAGTATCATTTGTGATGATATCATTTTCAAGCTGAGTGCTGCTTTCCGTTTTTTTACAAGCAAAAACACTTAATAAAACAAAAGCGATAAGTGCGATTTTAAGAGATTTCATTTCAAATTATTTTATTTCAGTGATTTTTACAGCATTTGTTCTTGAACGCTCAGTAATTGGCATACTTGCAGTATTAATAACAATTTCACCTGGTTTTACATAGCCCATTTGTACCAATTGGTCATTAATATCATTTAATGAAGCATCTGTACTTTCGAAACCTCTATAAAGGAAACCTCTGATTCCCCAAACCAAACTTAATGTATTTAATAATCTTGGATTGGTTGTAAAAATAAAAATTGGAGCTTTTGGTCTGTAACTAGCCAATCGATATGCTGAATAACCTGAGAAAGTCATACCAACAACTGCGTGTGCTTTTAAATGGTCTGAAATTCTTACAGCTGTAAACAAGATTTCATCAGAAATAAAAGTTGGCGAATTTTCATCCGGACGTTTTCCTTTAAAATAAGGAGCATTTGTTTTTTGTTCAACCTCAGCAATTGTTTTACGCATATAAGTAATTGCCTGAACCGGATAAGCACCAACAGAAGTTTCTGCACTTAACATAACAGCATCGGCACCATCCATTACAGCGTTTGCAATATCATTTACCTCAGCACGAGTTGGAACAGCATTTGTAATCATGCTTTCCATCATTTGAGTAGCAATAATTACTGGTTTTGATAATTCAATACATTTTTTTACAATCATTTTTTGAATCACCGGAACCTGTTCCATAGGCATTTCAACACCTAAATCTCCACGGGCTACCATTACAGCATCAGTAACCTGAACAATTCTATCAATATTAGTTACAGCTTCAGGTTTTTCCACCTTAGCTACAATTCTTGGTTTCCAGTCGTTTAGCTCAATAATATTTTTAATAAAAATAACATCATCAGCATTTCTTACAAAACTGAGGGCAACCCATTCAACTTTATTTTCAAGACCAAATTTCAAATCATCTAAATCCTTTTGAGTCATAGAAGGAATTGATAATCTAGTATCAGGAAGATTGAAACCTTTTTTATTAGATAAAACTCCACCAACAATTACCTTGGTTTTAATTAAATTTTTGCGGTTAGTTTCAACTACTTTTAATTCGAGTTTACCATCATCAAGCAAAATTCTTTCACCGGCATTGATATCTTTTGGAAGGCTATCAAAATTTACATAAATTCTTTCAGAAGTACCAATACATTTTTCGGTAGTAACTTCTAAAATAGAATCCTGGATAATTTCTATTTTTCCGTTTTCCATTTCACCCACACGAAGTTTAGGACCTTGTAAATCAAGTAAAATGGCAACATGTGCATTTAAATCTTCTCTTACTTTTCTAATATTATCAATTACCTGTTGGTGATCATCATAAGAACCATGTGAAAAATTAAGACGACAAACGTCAACTCCTGCTTCTACAATTTTTCTAAGATTTTCATAACTACTAGTTGCCGGACCAATTGTGGCAATAATTTTGGTTCTGTTAAAGATGCTATCGTGTGTCATAATATTATACTATCCAACTTAATTTATTTTTTACTTTGGCTTGATCGATTGAGGCGGCCAATCTAATTTCAGAAATTTTCCGAAGCTGTGTTAAGAAATTAATTTCTTCAAAAAACTCAATTCCACCTCTTAATACCATTAAAAAGTCGAATTGTTTTAGGTCTGGACTCAGTATTTCTCCAAATTCTTTATTGGCTATTAAAGAAAAATCCAAGTGATTTTCCTCGTCAAAATAATCCAATTTAGAGAAACCAGAATTTGCTGCAGGATTAAAATCAGGGAGTTCTAAATCCTCGATTCTGCTAAAATCTAAACCTGTTTTTTGGTTAATTAACCAGCCTAATCTGCTGATTGTTTGATTAGTAACAATTCCAATCAGGAGGAAATCAACATCTGCTTCAAAATCTAATTGTTGGCGCTTCAATACTACAAATAAACAAAATTTTTGGGAGCTTAACCCAATGCATTTAAAATCAGCTTAAAAAAGGAAGAAAAATGACAGCAAGTCTAAAATTTGCATTTTAAATCTAAAAAGTAGTTTATTTGCACAGTATAAAACTTAAGAACAATGTCAGACATCAGAGGAAGAGTAAAAATTATCATCATGGACAAGCTAGGTGTTGAAGAAGCAGAAATCAACGACGAAGCAAGCTTTACTAATGATTTAGGTGCAGATTCACTTGACACCGTAGAATTGATTATGGAATTCGAAAAAGAATTCAATATTGCAATTCCAGACGACCAAGCAGAAAAAATTGCTACAGTTGGTCAGGCAGTTGCCTACATTGAAGCAAATGTAAAAAACTAAGCCGCAGCATTAAAATTTTACAAATGCGTTTGCGTAGAGTTGTTGTAACAGGATTAGGTGCCTTAACACCCATTGGCAACACCCTTCAGGCGTATTGGGATGGATTATCAAATGGGGTAAGTGGTGCAGCACCAATTACCCAATTTGATGCATCCAAGTTCAAAACCCGATTCGCGTGTGAGGTCAAGAATTTCGACCCAACTGAATTTATTGATAAAAAAGAAGCAAGACGGATGGACCGTTTTACTCAATTTGCAATTGTCACTTCAGATGAGGCAATTCGTGATGCGGGCTTGACTTCCGAAAATATCAATCCAGATAGGGTAGGAGTTATTTGGGGTACAGGTATTGGTGGACTTCACACATTTTTGAGTGAGGTTACTTCGTTTGCAAAAGGTGATGGTACACCGCGTTTTAGCCCATTCTTCATTCCAATGATGATTGGCGATATTTCCTCGGGTATGATTTCTATTCGCAATGGTTATCGTGGTCCCAATTTCGTTACCATGTCTGCTTGTGCTTCATCAACAAATGCCATTGCTGATGCTTTTAATTATATTCGCTTAAATAAAGCTGATATTATTGTTACAGGTGGTTCGGAAGCTTGTGTTAATGAAGCCGCTATGGGTGGTTTCAATTCTATGAAAGCCCTGAGCGAACGTAATGATGACCCTCAAACTGCTTCAAGACCTTTCGATTTAAATCGTGATGGTTTTGTTTTAGGTGAAGGTTCAGGTGCTTTAATTCTTGAAGATTTAGACCATGCCTTAGCTCGCGGTGCAAAAATTTATGCCGAAGTAGTTGGTTGTGGTTTATCTGCCGATGCATATCATATGACTGCTCCACATCCTGATGGTTTGGGTGCAACAAATGTGATGAAAAATGCATTGGAAGATGCAGGAATGAAACCAGAAGATATTGATTATATTAATGTCCATGGAACTTCAACTCCTTTAGGCGATCCACAAGAAGTAAAAGCAATTACCAATATTTTTGGTGACCATGCTTTCAATATTAATATCAGTTCAACGAAATCAATGACAGGTCACCTTTTAGGTGGTGCTGGAGCAATTGAAACAATTGCATGTATTTTGGCAGTTGATAAAGGAATTATTCCTCCAACAATTAACCACACTACAGATGATCCGGCTTTTGATACTCGTTTGAATTTGACTTTCAACAAAGCACAACACCGCGAAGTTAGAGCTGCTTTAAGCAATACTTTTGGCTTCGGTGGACATAATGCTTCTGTTATTATTAAGAAATTTACTGAGTAATTTTTGTGCTTCGGAAACTCGTAACTTCTGTTTGGCCCAGAAATGCGAAGCAGCGGGCTTTGGCCCTTCAAATTAAATCAATAACAGGTTTTAAACCGAGTCGTTTGGTTTGCTACGAGCAAGCTTTGCGACATCATTCTGTTTCTAAAACTATTCATCATAATGGGTCGAGAGATAGTAATGAAAGATTAGAATTTCTCGGCGATGCTATGCTGAATGCTGTCATCGCCGAGTATTTATTCAAAAAATACCCTTATCAAGATGAGGGTTTCCTAACCCAACTTCGTTCCAAAATTGTAAGTCGTGAAAGTCTCAACGACCTTGCCATGAAAATTCAATTGAATAAATTGGTTGTTTATGACAGGCGTAGTATGCACAACATCAATCTAAGAAACAGCATTTTTGGAAATGCACTTGAAGCTTTTCTAGGAGCCATTTTTCTAGATGGTGGATTTACAACCTGCCGTGACTTTATTCTCGATAAATTACTCAAATACCACGTTGATGTAGATAAATTAGAGCATACAGAAACTAATTTTAAGGGTAGATTGATAGAATTTGGACAGAAAAAATCATTAAATGTTGAGTTTGATGTGGAAGAAAGACCTGATGGAAAACAAAAATTGTTTACGATTAAAGTTCTAGTAAACAAAGAATTAAAAGGTCAGGCAGAACATACAAATAAGAAAAAGGCCGAACAAATGGCTGCTCAAAAAGCCCTAGATTCAATTCCTGATTATATTACTTATTTAGCTGCAAATTAAGTTTTTGTTATATTGTGTAACAATCAATCTTACACATGAGCTCAATTTCCGAAATAATTTCTACTGATTTAGCCGAATATGGTGAAATCAAAGACCAGATTAAAGCAATTAAAAAATTTGTTTCTAAGCTTGAAGTCAAGGAGGGGAAAAAGTTTGAGCTTAAAAAATTCAAAACAAATATTTCAAATAAGCCCTTTGAAAAAGTGGAAGGTGAGTTGTTATTGGAGTTAGGTTTAAAAGCACTTTCAGTTTTTCAGGATAAGTTTTATGCTGAAGGAAAAAGAAGTTTTTTAATTGTACTTCAAGCTATGGATGCAGCAGGAAAAGATGGTGCAATAAAATATGTTATGGGTGGTTTAAATCCACAAGGAGTGCGGGTTACAAGTTTTAAGGTTCCTTCAAAAGAAGAACTTTCACATGATTTTTTATGGAGACATTATAAAGCACTTCCTGCAAAGGGTGAAATTGGCATTTTTAATCGTTCTCATTATGAAAATGTGCTAGTTACTCGGGTTCATCCTGAATATATTTTAAACGAACATATACCAGGAATTGATTCAGTTGATGATGTTAATGAAAAGTTTTGGGAAAACAGATTCAAACACATCAATCATTTCGAAAAAACTTTAACGGATTCTGGAACAGTAATTTTGAAGTTCTTTTTGCATGTTTCAAAAGATATTCAAAAGGAACGTTTATTGGAAAGAATTGAAGAAAAGGGCAAAAACTGGAAATTTTCTTCAGGTGATTTAGCCGAAAGAAAACTTTGGGACAATTATATGTCTGCTTATGAACAAATGATTTCAGCAACTTCAACAAAAGAAGCACCTTGGTTTGTTTTACCAGCTGATGATAAATGGTTTGCACGTTTATGTATGAGTACTATCATTCAAAATTGTTTTGATGATATGAATCCCAAATACCCAAAATTGAATTTGTTTGAAGAAGCAGAGATTCTTAAATGCAGAGAACTACTCTTAAAAGATTAAAGATTCTGTTTTAGGATATTCAATTCTTGTTAAGTATAAGCCGTGCGCAGGAACTGATTGTCCGGCCTCCGACCTGTTTTTACTCTCAAGAATTTTGATAAAATCATCAATAGAACAACGGTTTAATCCAACTTCAACTAAAGTTCCAACAATTGCTCTAACCATGTTTCTAAGGAATCTATCAGCCTGAATATAGAAAACTAATAAACCGTTTTCGTGCTGAATCCATTTGGCTTTATCAATTCTACAAATGAATGTATTTACTTGTGTATGCACTTTTGAAAAGCATTCAAAATCAGAATAGTTTTTTAATAATGAGGCTGCTTCATTCATTTTAATGACATCCAAATCGCGGTAAAAACACCAGCTTAACTCCTGTAAAAATGGGTTTAATCTGTTTGAAATATGGTACTCGTAAGTTCTCGAAATTGCATCAAATCTTGCATGAAATCTATCGGGTACTTTAAAAGCTCGATAAACCGAAATGTCTTTTGGTAAGATTGCATTGAGTTGGTAACAGAATTTGCCAGTATCCAATTCATTTTCTGATTCAAAGTGTGCAAAATATTGACGTGCATGAACACCGGTATCCGTTCTTCCACAACCGGTAATTTCTGTTGGTGTTTTTAATAGAACCGGTAATTTGTTTTCAATTTCCGCTTGAACAGAATGCGCATTTTGTTGCACCTGCCAGCCATGGTAATTTTTTCCGTTATAAGCAAGTTCTAAAAAGTAGCGCAATTTTTTTTGTTTATTGGCAAATCTAAGCTACAATCTCTTTTCTTCAATTTTTTCGTTGATTAGTTTTTTGAAAATTTTAATTCTTTCCTGCCAAGTATTCGATTGAGCAGTTTGAATTCGTTCTATTCTTTTCTCTTCTGAATTATCATTCATAGCCAAATCAATGTTTTGAATAAATTCATCGTGGTTTTCCGAAAGATAAATTACATTTTTAAGCGATCTAATATCTTCAGAAAAGTTGCTGCTAATGATTGGCAAACCGAATAAGAGGTATTCATTTATTTTTAATGGATAAATACTTTCTGTTAGGGTATTTTTTAAAAATGGTATAATGGCACAATCCGCAAATGCCAAATAATTCTTTAATTGAATTGCAGGTTTAGGACCAATAAAAAGAATGTTTTTACAATTATTTAAACCAGTTTCGATTAAATCAGTTTGCTCATAAGTGCCTATTAAAACCAAGGTGTATTCAGTTTTTTCAGATGCAATCTTTTTTAGTAATTCAAAGTCGATTCTAAGTTTACTTAATCTACCCATAAACAAAATGATTCGACTTTTTACATTTAATAATTCAATAGGTTTTTGAGCTAATTCATTTTCAAAAGAAAAAAGTTCAGGATCTACAGCATTAGGGATTCTATGAGCTGGGATTTTATTTGTACCTAATTTTTCAGCCAGTTTATAGGAACTTGTAAATACAATATCGGCTTGTTCAACAGCTTCTTTCTCCTTTTTAATTCCATGTTTTGCGATGTATTTTTCTTGTGAAATATCATCGCTGCTTCTGTATATTTTTAAAATTGGGGCCTTTATTTTTGAATTAAAAATATCGAAATAATTAGGGAGAAAAGAATTGAAATAGACATAATTCTGAATATTGTAATCCTGAATTGTTTTTTCGATAACCGTTGAAACTAATGATTTATTGTATTTTAAAGCGAATTCATAAAGGAAACCTTCAGGTAGAAAATTGATTGGAATACTCATTTTTGGAGTAACTGAAATCATACTAGTCCCATTCAGATTTACTTTTTTATAAATGTTTTTTCCATAAAGAATTGCATCCTTCCTTATTGAAATGGGATTTAATTCTTTTTCGATTAAGTAGTCCTTGTATGAAAATGGCCTATCGATATAAAATACTCTGTTTGTCTTAGCAAATTCTTTAGCAATACCCAAAATAGAGGAGTAAAGTGTATTGTCCCATCTTGCTAAACCTAGTATGATTAAATCGTAGTTTTCCTTCATTTAAGGCTATGAATATACCTTATAGAATCTGACTTTTCAAAGAGAAATGACATGTTATAATAAGTATTGTCTTAGAGTTTTAATAATTCATCAATTTTATACCTTATAGTCCATTAGATTAATGAATTGGGCTAAAAAATGTGTATTTTTGTAGCTTATTTAAAGAAAACAGAGAGGATTTTCATGCAAGAATTTTTAATTAAAGACTTAGCCACTTATGAGGGTAAACAAATTACTCTGAAAGGTTGGGCAAGTAACAAACGTGAAGGTAAAGGCTTGGCTTTTATTATTTTAAGAGATGGTACCGGTTGGTGTCAATGTGTTGTTTCACAAGAATCTGTTTCTGAAGAAGTTTTCAATGAAGCTAAAAAAGTAACCCTTGAAAGTTCTCTTGAATTAACAGGTTTAGTAGTAAGAGATGAACGCCAAATTGGTGGATATGAAATTCAGGTAAATAATTTGCTGCTTATTGGTACTTCTCCAGAATATCCTATTGCTAAGAAAGAACATGGTGTTGATTTTCTTACAGATAACCGTCATTTATGGTTAAGAAGTCAACGTCAGTGGGCTATTATGAAAATTCGTAATAGAATCATTTTTGCTATTCATGAATTTTTTCAAAATGATGGTTTTGTTCAAATGGATGCGCCAATTTTTACAGGAAATGCTTGTGAAGGAACATCAAATTTATTTGAAACTGATTTCTATGGCGACCCAGCTTACCTAAGCCAAAGTGGTCAATTATACGGAGAGGCTATGGCTTTTTCTTTGGGCAAAATTTATACTTTTGGTCCAACCTTCCGTGCTGAGAAATCAAAAACCAGAAGGCATTTAAGTGAGTTCTGGATGATAGAACCTGAAATGATTTTCCATGATATTTTCGATAATATGGATTTAATTGAAAGATTCCTTCGTGCTGTGGTTTCTTCTGTTTTAAATGATTGTAAAAAGGAGTTAGAGATTGTTGGAAGAGATATATCAGTTCTTGAAAACATTATCAAACCTTTCCCTCGTTTAACTTACGATGAGGCTGTTAAAATCATTAAAGGTGAAGAAGATGTAAATGGTAAAAACGCCATTACTTCATTGGAAGATGAAATGAAGAAAGTTGAAGCCAGAATTATCGAAATCAATACTGATATAGCTGCAAGAGAAGAAAAAATCAAAACTCCTGGAATGAAAAAGGGAGAAATTGGTTTTAATCAAGCGCAAATTGATAAACTTAAACAAGAATTAGCTGACTTAGAAGAACAAGCCAGAAACATTCCTCAGTGGTTAAATAGTGCTAGAAACTTCGAATATGGCAATGATTTTGGTGGTTCAGATGAAACAGTATTAACTCGTTTGTTTGATGTGCCAATTATGGTTTATAACTGGCCTCACGAGGTAAAAGCGTTTTATTTAAAACGTGATCCTAATGATAGCAGATTTGCTAGAGGAGTTGACACTTTGGCTCCTGAAGGTTATGGAGAAATTGTTGGTGGTGGTGAACGTGAAACTGATGTGAATTTATTGATTGATAAAATCAATGAACATGAATTACCAATGCAGGCTTTTGAATGGTATTTGGATTTAAGAAGATATGGAACTGTACCACATGCTGGTTTTGGTTTGGGTTTAGAGCGTTTGGTTACCTGGATTTGTAAACTACCACATGTAAGAGAAAGTATTCCTTTCCCTCGTATGTATGGTAGATTATTACCTTAACATTTAGTTTTATTTTATGAAGCCTCAATTTGTGAAGTCTATATTGGGACTTAGTGTTTTTCTATTGTTTACATTTCATGTATCGGCACAAGAAAAAAACAAGTTCGAAAAGCTCATGGATTGGGGCTATAAAATTATGGAGGGTGATAGTGCAAAGCCAAGAAAGGCGGTTTTAGTTCTATTACCAATATGGGGTGTTAGCCCCGAAACGGGTTGGCAACTGGGTATTTCTGCAGGTTATTTATTAAAATTTTCTCAGGATAGTTTAACCAGGCCATCAATTGTGCGTTTGAACTGGCAGTTTACTGAAAAGAAGCAGCTAAGTATTAGGCCTTCTGTTGATTTATTTCTGAAGGGAAATAAGTATAATATCAAAGGGCAATTTGTATATAATAAATTCAATGAAAATTTCTGGGGAATAGGAAACAATACATTGAAGGATGACAAAGAGCTAAATAATTTTCAGCAATACAAATTGAATTTTCGCTTTTTAAAGCAATTTTTTAAGGGTGTTTATATAGGTCCTCAAATACAATATGAAAAACTATTTAATCTTGAACTTCAGGAAAATAGTAAGTTTTTAAATAAAGGGATTGCAGGTCTTAATGGATTTGAAACCTTTGGTTTAGGAATTGTATGTGTATACGATAACAGAGACCATGTTTTTTACACAAAAAAGGGTGCTTATTTAGAGGTTTCAAGCATTTGGAATAGGAAATCAATTGGTGGTCAGTTTAACCACAGCAACTATTTTATAGATCTTAGAAAGTTTAAAACACTTTGGAAAGACAATGTACTGGCATTTCAGGCTGTTGGTGCAATTAATATTGGTACAACGCCATATAGACAATTAGGAACCATAGGTAATGAGGTTTTTATGCGTGGTTATTATAATGGTAGATTCCGCGACCAACATATGTTTGCTACACAAGCCGAATTAAGAAAAACTGTTTGGGGTCCTTTTGGAATGGTAATTTTTGCTGGTTTAGGAAATGTAGGAAATAACCCAGAAGATTTGTTTTCTTCTGTCAAACCAAATTATGGATTAGGTATAAGAGGTGTGGTTCTAAGAAAAGAGCATGTTAATTTCAGAATTGATTTGGGTTTTGGAAGCAAGCGGATAAATGGTTTGTATCTAACTATGGCTGAAGCTTTTTAATCATCACCAGGTTTTCATAACAATTGGTTTCCATCTGAAAAGGAACTGTTCCTTGTGCTTCAAATCCCATTTTTTCGTAAAAAGAAATTGCCTTAGGATTTAAAGCCCAAACACATAACCAATATTCTGAATAGCCCTTGTTTTGAATAATTCTCTCTGCTTCAAGGATTAATTGTGTTCCAATTTTCTTTCTGCTAAATGCCTCAAGAATATATAGTTTGCTCAGTTCAGGTCTTGAAATGCCATCAATAGGATTTTGCTTATCGTAACAAATTTCTGTTACACCCAATAAATTATTTTTTAAATCAGCCACAAGCTGAAAACCATCTTCTTTCTCGATTTTACTTTCCAAGAAAACAGGTGAAAATTGGTCTTCGATAAAATTTGCATATTCATCAGAAACACCTTCAAATCCATAGGTATGAATATAAACTGTTTTGTATAAGATAGATAATTTTAAAGCATCATTAGGTCTTGCTGGCCTAATCTGTATAATAGAATCCATAAGAGTACAATTTTAAGAATTATACTTTTCGTACAAATGCAATAGTATTCCGTCTTTTAAGCCGGTGTTTGCCGGAGCATAAACTTTATTAATATTTGCCCAACTCAGAATTCTTAAATAGATGTCAGCTGAAACGTCAATAATATCAGCTCTATCAGGATTAAGTTTAAGTTGTTCAATTCGTTCTTGTAACGACATTTTAGAAACTTTTCTGTGGAAGTTTTTTAACTGTTCACGGGTAAAGGTTAAATCTGATGAATCTTCATTAATTAAGTGGAAGATTTTATTGATAGTTCCACTTGTAACAATTGCTTCAAGTTTATCTAAACCAGCAGTTTTATGTTTAACCCAATGTTCAATTGTTTCCCAGGTTTTTTCTTTAACTGCTCCATCATATGCCCTCACTGTACCAATATCAAATGAAACAGAATTAATGATTTTACAATCTTTAATTACAGTCATTTCTGTGCTTCCTCCACCCACATCTATTGTTAAATAGTTTTTACCTTTTTCAAAAAAATGTGATATGGATGCTAATATGATTTCACTTTCTTTTTGCCCATCAATAATCTGGATTTTTAGACCAAATTGTTCTTCAATTTTTCTGACAATTTTTTGTCCATTTTCTGCTTCCCTCATAGCAGAAGTTGCACAAGCCATATAATGATCTACTTCAAAAGCTTCGAGCATTAATTGAAAAGCTTGCATGGCTTTAGTAAAGAGTTTTCGTTTTTCTTTGCTGATGTGTTTGTCCTTGAAGGCATCATCACCAAGTCGAACCGGTATTCTAACAAATTCTACCTTTTTGAATTTTTCTTCTCCAGGATCATTTTCGACTGTTCTTACAATTTGTAATCGAACAGCATTTGAGCCAATATCAATGGCGGCAAGTTTCATGTAAATTAAGGCTTAATTAGTTTGATAAACCAAGGTAAACGGTTCATTTTTAATCGGTAATAATGGAATTTTTCAGCGCCAAAACTCTTAAAGAAGCGCGCTATTCCAGGAATTTCTGAACCTTCAAAATCCAAGACCATTTTGTGTTCAGCAAACTGAAAAATCAGATTGTCGAATAAAAAGTGCATGGCTCCAGCATCTCTTCCAGATTCAGATGCTGTTCCTAAAATAAAAATGATTCGATTTCTATGACTCAAGAATAATCCTGCAGCGAGCAGCTCATTGGTTTTATTGTAGACTGCTCTGGCAATTAATTTTTTTCTTTGCCAAGCTTCCTCCATTAGGTCAGAGAATCTTTGGTAATCCGCCTCTTTCACGCCTTTGGTAACAATTCCTTTGTGGAGTTTATAGAAATTTATAATATCTCCATGAGGAATTGTTTTGATTTCAATCTCCTGCTTTTTGGCTTTTTTTAGGTTCCTTTTAGCTTGTTCGTTATAGTCTTTGTAAATTTTATCGTACGATTTATTTAGATTCAATAGGTAATTTTTTGTCTTTTTAACCTTGAATCTTTCATCCAATAAATGGTTTTGTTCATTTAGTTGAATTTCAATAAATCTGAATTTTTTCGGAATAGCCTCAATAAATTCTCGTAGAATTTCTTGACGAATTTCTAGTTTGCTAAAAACGCCTAATTGTTGCGTAAAGAAAGGCTGGTATAAGTAATTAAGAAAATACTTTCTTCCTTTAGTAAGCGGCATTACTGCCGTATAATCATCCAACACCAAGGCTTCCCATCCGGGTGAAACTGCATCGAGATACCAGGAAGAAGCATAGATAAGTGAGTTGATGGATTGTTCTATGCAAACATCCCATTTCGCTCTGTCTAGGTCATGGTGTTGGAGATATTGTATCAAGGTTTTATTTAAAATGGAAGGTCGTCAGTTGCTGAATCTGAAGTGAATTGTGGTTCAGGATCTGCATAAAAAGTTTCACCTGCTGCTGGTGCTGATGAAGAACTTGCTGGTCCATTTAATTCAATTTTCCAAGCACGAATATCTGTATACCATCTTCCGTTGTACTCTCTTGATTCAATATTAAGGGATGCCTTAATTTCATGACCAGCTGCAAATTTCTTCAATTCCTGAACTTTATCGTTCATTACACTCATACAAACTTTGCGAGGATATTGTTCCATAGTTTCAATAACAAACTCTTGTTTTGACCAAGGTTTTCCTGCTTTACTCTGTCCGTTTGTTTCAGGCATTACCTGAATAATTTTTCCAATGATATCTAGTGCCATATGTTTAATTATTATGTTTTTCCTATTACAAGTTAATCAATAATTCAAATTCTGAAAATTTGATTTTAATGAGATTTATTTTTTTGTACTAATTCCCAATTCATCTAATTGTTTTAACGCGATTTCCGATGGTGCATCAATCATTACATCTCTACCTGAATTATTTTTAGGAAATGCAATAAAATCTCTAATCGAATCAGCTCCTCCGAACAATGAGCATAATCTATCGAAACCAAAAGCAATACCTGCATGTGGAGGTGCTCCAAATTCAAATGCATTCATTAAAAATCCAAATTGTTTCTGCGCTTCTTCATCAGAAAAACCTAAAAGTGTAAACATTTTCTTTTGTAAATCTTTGTTGAAAATACGCACAGAACCTCCACCTACTTCTACTCCATTAATTACCATATCGTAAGCATTGGCGCGCGGACTTATACAATCTTCACTTAATTTATTTTCAGCTTGTAATTGTAACATTTCATCCACGATTGCAATATCTTCAGGTTTTGGTGAAGTGAATGGATGGTGCATAGCAAAAAATCTTCCTTCTTCTTCAATAAATTCCAATAAAGGAAAATCGATTACCCATAAACAAGAAAATTTATTTTTATCTCTTAATCCCAAGCGAGTTCCCATTTCCAAACGCAATTCGTTTAAGGCTTTTCTTGTTTTGTCTGCTTTTCCAGCTAAAATTAAAATCAAATCACCCGGTTCTGCTTTCATTGCTTCAGCCCATGTTTTTAATGCAGCTTCATCAAAGAATTTATCTACACTCGATTTGATAGTCCCATCAGCATTTACTCTAGCGTAAACCAATCCACTTGCCCCAACTTGAGGACGTTTTACAAAATCAGTCAATTCATCTAATTGCTTGCGGGTATATTCGGCACATCCTTTTGCACAAATTCCAACAACCAATTCAGCATCATCAAATACTTTGAAGTTTTTGCCTTTTGTCAAATCATTTAATTCCACAAAACGCATATCGAAACGTGTATCAGGTTTGTCTGAACCATAAAATTTCATAGCATCAGCGTAGGTCATTCTTGGAAGTGAATCAATATCAATTCCTTTTACTTCCTTAAATAAATACTTCACCAAAGCTTCGAACATTTTGAGCACATCTTCCTGCTCAACAAAACTCATTTCACAATCTATCTGAGTAAATTCGGGTTGTCTATCTGCACGTAAATCCTCATCTCTAAAACATTTTACAATTTGATAATAGCGGTCAAATCCACTTACCATCAATAATTGTTTAAAAGTTTGTGGTGATTGAGGAAGCGCATAAAATTCACCTTGATTCATTCTGCTTGGAACAACAAAATCACGTGCACCTTCTGGAGTTGATTTAATAAGAACAGGTGTTTCAACTTCAATAAAATCTTGGTTATCCAAAAATGTACGGGTATATCTGGCAACCTGGTGACGTAATTGCAAATTTGCTCTTACATTACTTCTTCTTAAATCAAGATAGCGGTATTTCATGCGCAGTTCATCACCGCCATCTGTATTTTCTTCTATGGTAAAAGGAGGAGTACTAGCCTCATTTAAAACCTGAATTTTAGTAACTTCAATCTCAATATCTCCTGTAGAAAGGTTTGCGTTTTTGTTCTCTCTTTCCTTTACCAAACCACTAACCTGCAAAACAAATTCACGACCTAATTTGCGGGCAGTGCTGCACAAATCAGCATTTGTATCCATATTAAAAGCAAGTTGAGTTAAACCATAACGGTCCCTCAAATCGATAAAGGTCATTCCGCCTAAATCTCTACTTTTTTGAATCCATCCGCATAAAATAACTTCTTTTCCTGCATCCGATAATCTTAGCTCTCCACAAGTATTCGATCTTAACATAGTTCTGTTTTTTTGTTTCTAATTTGGGTTCTATCCAAAGGACCGCGAAAATAGAAAATTTGAGGCAGATTTTTGTTTCAAATTAGTACTCTAAATTAGTTGCGTTGAGAATAAGGCAATATTTCTGCTGATTGCCTTTACTTTTGTTAAAAAAATAAAGAAATGGCAGAACTATTTAGTGACGAATATTTTATGGAAATTGCCTATAAAGAAGCCCAAAAAGCTTTTGATGAAGGTGAAGTTCCTGTGGGAGCAATTGTTGTTTGTGAAAATAGAATCATTGGAAAGGGATATAACCTAACAGAAAGACTACACGATGTTACAGCACATGCTGAAATGCAGGCTATTACCGCAGCCTCAAATTATTTAGGTGCGAAATATCTGGTTGATTGCCGTTTGTATGTTACACTTGAACCTTGTATTATGTGCGCAGGTGCCATTTACTGGGCACAATTGGGTGAATTAATTATTGGAGCTTCTGATGCTAAAAGAGGATTTTTAAGGGAAGGAAAACACTTAGTTCATCCTAAAACCGAAATTCGAAATGGAATTCTTGAAGACAAATGCAGCTTATTGGTGAAAGATTTTTTTAAAGGACTGAGGTAATTTTCTGTGGAATGAGAATAGTATTTGGTATCAAATCGATGACTTTTAGAAAGTTTAAAAATGAGGATAAGGGACTTGATTCTTTATTGATTGGTAAAGAGATTCTTGAAGTGCGACAAAATTATTTTCACCTCTATTTTATTCCTGTTTTTCCCCTTGGTAAAGAATATTTGATTCATCTTGATAATGGGATTGGAAGAAAACTTTCTGAAACAGAATTACAAACTGTCCAAAAAACTTTTATTCCTTACCGTTTTCCTCTTTTGAGTTTTAGTCTACCAATTTTATTAATCATTGGATTCTTGGCTTATACAGCTTACTCCAAAATTTCTTTGGAAGTGGAAACTAATTCTCAAGAACAAGTTGCAAGCAATTACTATTCCTCTCTTCATACGAATTTAAGAAATTCAAAAACTAATGATTTATTGATTTTCGATAGAAGTCGGCTTCCTGCTACAAAAGCGGTTTCTGAAGAAGAGCAGTTGAATTTTGATGCTGAAGTTATGAAAGTTGGGGCCTGGATAAAGGAAAGAAAAGGAAATAGATTTACACTTTGTTTCATTGAAAATGGGGAAATTGACTTTATTTCTCAAAATAAAATCGACCTCAACAAAATTCCTGATTTACCTTATATTAATGATAATACAATGGAATTGACACTCGATGAATTGGAAGCCACTATACCCAAAGATGGTTCACTTTATTTTCATGCATCTGAGGCTGTGGTTCCATTAGGCAAAAGAAAAGCTTATTATAGTTTAAATAATATTATTAAAATTAGAGTGCCTGAGCCAGTAATTATGATGGGTCAGGGACTTGAATCTAACGGCAAATACATTTTATTGAACTTAGCTAATATGGGAGTAGATGCACAAATTGAAGAAATACACACCGTTTATGGGAATTTGGATTGGAAAGAAAAGTTTCCAATAAATTTTCCGGTATGTTCAAGAGAAAACGGATGTAGTATTCAGTTAGGTGCTTCTTTTAAAAAGGATATTTTCCCAATTCAAGTGGCTAAAATGAAATTGTCGTACGGCAGAGGAAATTGGATAACTTACCTGATTGTGGTTAGTAATGAAGATATTAATCTGATTGAAATCTACAAGAATTAAAAGCTTAAAACCTTTTGTTTAAGAATCTTGTTAACTTAATATGGCATTAATATGTGGCCAAATTTTAAACACATATATTCGTAAACTAAATCTAAAAACAAATGGCATTCGAATTACCTAAACTCGCATACGAGTACAACGCACTAGAGCCGCATGTTGATGCGCGCACTATGGAAATCCATCATTCTAAGCACCACAATGCTTATGTTACTAATTTAAATAATGCAATTGCTGGAACAGATACTGAAAAGTTAAGTTTAGAAGAAATTTGCAAAAACATTAGCAAACACCCTGTTGCAGTAAGAAACAACGGTGGTGGTCATTATAACCACAGCATGTTCTGGAATATCTTAAGTGGAACTCCTTCTTCTCCTTCTGCTGAATTAGCTGCTGCTATCGAATCAGATTTGGGTGGAATGGATAAATTCAAAGAAGAGTTTAACAAAGCTGCTACAACTAGATTTGGTTCAGGTTGGGCATGGTTAAGCGTAAATGCTGATAAAAAATTAGTTGTTTCTTCAACTCCAAATCAAGACAATCCTTTAATGGATGTGGCTGATGTAAAAGGAACTCCAATTTTAGGTTTAGATGTTTGGGAACATGCTTATTATTTGCATTACCAAAACCGTAGACCTGATTATATTGGTGCATTTTGGAATGTAATCAACTGGACAGAAGTTAGCAGAATGTATGCTGAAGCTGTAAAATAATTTATTCGAAATTCAGGAAACCGCATTCAGTTTTGGATGCGGTTTTTTTGTGCCTTTTTTGAATTGTTGATTTGTTATAACTCGCTAAATCTATACTTTTTTTGGTAGATTTAGCGAGTTATACTGTTTTAAGAAAACAGAATCGATATATCTAAACTATTCTGAACAAGCTCGTCGGAGTAGCTGTTGGCTTTAATTCCATAACTGCTGATTAAACATAAATGAACCGCATTTTTTGTTTGTGATTCAGTTTTAAATGTGCTGATTTTATTTTTCAGGTTATTGGCATAAGTTTTATCAATGCTAAATTCATTGATTGAGAATTTCATTTCACATAAATTAATTATCTGGTCTTTTCTTTCAATCAGTAAATCGATTTGAGCCCCGTTTTCACTTTTCGAACTTCTCCATGAACCAGCTTTGCTTTGAATTCCACTTATTCCCAATGCGGTTTTTATTTGTGGTAAATGGGTTAAACATATCAACTCAAATGCATATCCGGCCCAATTTCTGTGAGTAGG
>JAIYDG010000321.1 GCA_027487625.1 Bacteroidota bacterium | reverse complement strand
TTGTGGAATGGTCTACATGGAACCATCTGCCCTCGGCATTCTTCCTCTGTTCACCTCCTGGTCGAAAGGTCTGCCTGCGGTGTTTAACGGCTACCATGCAAAGTTGATTCATCTGTTTGAGATTTATGTACCGCAAATGCTGGTGTTCCTCAGAAAAAACGTCCGCGAAATCGTCCCGTCCATTGATGGCGTGTTGATCCACAGCATGATGCAAATTCTGGACAGCTTCTTGATCCCTGTTACAAAGGGTGAAGATGGAAGTCCATTGCCGGTTGCTCAGGTGCCCGATATTTCCGACTTGATTGAGCCGATGTTTATCTTCGCTCTGATCTGGTCTGTTGGCTGCTCATCAGACAAGGAGGGCCGCAAGTTGCTTGATCGACATCTGCGTGACGAAATGTCCAAGCATGGATCATCTTGCGAGCTTCCAGAAGCCAACAGCATCTATGATTACAAGTATGATATGAAGACAAAGTCCTGGATTGGGTGGATGGACACCATTCCCGAGTTCCGTCTCAATAGCAAGCTGCAATTTTCTCAGATGATTGTACCCACCATCGACTCGGTTCGCCACACATTCTTGCTCGATCTTCTGATCGTCAATCAAAAGAATGTCCTGGTTGTCGGTCCTACGGGTACTGGCAAGTCCATCACAGTGTCAGAGAAGCTCATGAAAGGTCTTGATGAACGCTATTTGCCTGTGTTGGTCAATTTTTCAGCTCAGACGTCAGCGAACCAAACACAGGACATTCTGGACGGAAAGATGGACAAGCGCCGAAAAGGTGTGTTTGGTCCACCTGCTGGCCGATACATGATTATCTTTGTGGATGATGTCAACATGCCTGCCAAGGAAAAGTATGGAGCGCAGCCGCCACTCGAGCTCATTCGCCAGTACTTGGATCACAAGGGCTGGTACGATCGAAAGGGCCTTGTATTCCGTGAGCTCATCGATGTGCAGCTTGTTTGCGCAATGGGTCCGCCAGGAGGAGGTCGCAACCCAATCAGCAACCGCTTTTTACGCCACTTTAATCTCCTTGCATTCAATGAGCTCGGTGATGACAGTTACCGTCGCATCTACACCACCATTTTGGGTTGTTACATGGACAACTTTGGAGCTGCTGTTCGTGCCTTCAACCAACCGATGGTAGATGCAACCATCGAAGTCTACAATACCATCACGCGAGAGTTGCTGCCTACTCCGTCAAAGTCTCACTACACTTTCAATATGCGCGACCTTAGCAAAGTGTTCCAGGGTATTCTTTCGGCCGATCCTGGGAAGCTCTCTGATATTCGTGATGTTGTCCGTCTTTGGGTCCATGAGTGTGAACGCGTCTTCCAAGATCGCCTTGTGGACGGCACAGATCGGGCATGGTTTACAGATCTGCTGAAGCAAAACATGAACAAGTACTTTAACCTATCCTGGGGGGAGGTTGTCAAGGTTGATCGTCTGATTTATGGGGACTTTTTGGTGCCCAATGCGAATCCTCGTATCTATCAGGAGATTACAGACACATCCCGTTTGCACAGAGTCATCGAAGAGTACCTGGACGAATACAACGCTACCACGACAAACCGAATGAACCTCGTGATGTTTATGGACGCCATTCACCATCTGTCTCGCATCTCTCGTGTCATCCGCCAACCCTACGGAAATGCGCTCTTGCTCGGTATGGAGGGCAGTGGTCGCCAGAGCTTGAGTCGTCTTGCCGCCCATATGGCTGAGTATGAAATCGTTGAGCTTCTTGTTAACAAGGGATACGGCATTCCGGAATGGCATGAAGACGTAAAGAAGGTTCTGTTTGTGGCTGGTCTGGAAGGAAAGTCTATCATGTTTTTGTGCTCTGACACGCAGTTGGTGAATGAGCGCTTTCTTGAAGATATCAACGGTATATTGAATAGTGGAGAAGTGCCCAACATATTTACTCCTGATGAAATCGATAAGATTAACACAACCATTCGCCCGATTGCACAGAGCCTGAATCTCCCGCTCACAAAGGAGTCTATTTATTCGCATTTCATCCAACGCGTGCGTAATAACATTCATGTTGTTCTGTGCATGTCCCCGATTGGTGAAGCTTTCCGCAGTCGTTTGCGCATGTTCCCATCGCTTGTCAACTGCTGTACTATCGATTGGTTCTCGGAGTGGCCAAACGAGGCACTTCGCAGTGTCGCTTCCAATTACTTGCAAGACATTTCTCTCGGTTCTGAGGAGCTCCTTGAGAATGTGATTTCGGCATGTGTGTATGTCCACGAAACGGTTTCAGATTCGTCGAAAAAATACCTGGCACAACTTGGACGATACAATTATGTGACTCCAACCAGCTATTTGGAGTTGCTGGGCACTTTCAAAATCCTTCTGGCTGACAAGCGTACCGAACTGGGCAACATGCGCCGCCGTCTGGAGATCGGTTTGGAGAAGTTGCAAGGCACTCAACGTGAAGTGGCAGTCATGCAAGAGGAACTGAAGGCACTACAGCCCGTCCTTGTGCAGACTTCAAAGGATACAGATGAGATGATGGCTCAGATTGCGCGTGATAAGGTCAAAGCTGATGAAACTCGTGTGTATGTGATGAAGGAAGAAGCGGAAACGTCAAAGAAGGCCGAAGAAACCAAAGAAATCGCCAACGATGCCAAGCGCGATCTGGACGAGGCGTTACCCGCGCTGGAAGCTGCTCAAGCTGCTTTGCGCCAGATTAACAAGAACGACATTGTGGAAGTCAAGTCCATGCAGCGCCCGCCGCCTGGTGTCAAAATTGTGCTCGAAGCTGTGTGTATCATTCGAAGCATCAAGCCTAAGAAGGTCGATGGTGCCAAAGGCAAACAGGATGACTATTGGGAACCTGCAAAGCTCATGCTTGGCGATCCAAAGTTTTTGGACCAGCTTCTAAAGTTTGACAAGGACAACGTTTCTCCAGCCACCATTGAGAAGTTGCAACCCTACTTGCAGATGGATGAATTCCAGCCAGCGGCCGTTGCCAAGGTCTCGAAAGCTTGTACATCTCTCTGCTTATGGGTCCGCGCTATCGAAAAGTACTATCACGTCAACAAGTCGGTGGAACCCAAGCGTGAGCGCCTGAGAATTGCCGAAGACTCTCTGGAACAGACACGCAAGGCTTTGGAAGCATCCAAGGGCAAACTCCGAGAAGTCGAAGACAACATCGATGAGCTGGAAAGAAAATACAGCGACAGCGTCGCAAAGAAGGAGGAGTTGGCTCGTAAGGTCGAGGAGTGTACTCTCAAGTTGGA
>JAIYDG010000128.1 GCA_027487625.1 Bacteroidota bacterium | reverse complement strand
GATTTCCATTACACTATGCCAGACTCTATTACTCCCTGTATTTATCACCTTGGTCTCTATTGATTTCTACTAACCTCCATTGACCTCTATTATTCTTTATTAATATTGTAGTCTGTAAAAATCCCTTGAAATACTATTGAGCTCTTTCAGTGATTGTATTTACCCTTTTATATTTTGGATTGGGCATCTCAACTCATATACCTCTTCGTTCTTTTTTTTTCATTAAGCTTATTTTACATTTCATGGTGTCTCCTTCATCAAAAATTGATTTACTTCTTCCTGTTTTCCATTTTATTTTCTCTATTCTTGATTTATGTATGTCCCTCATACTTTCAAGTATTTTTTTTCTCTATATAAGCCCTCATTTATTTCAAAATACTATGAGAGTGAAGCCATAGTGTCAATCAATTCATCAGAGATTAAATCCCTCGTGACTTTTTCATAAACTGAATCACCAAATAGATATTTATAAAACACAAACACCCACTCTCTTTAAGGATCGCACTCTAACCCAAATATTACAAATGTTTGTTTCAATTTGCATACGTATAATTGTTTTTTCATATTTTGTGACAAAATTTTACATTTTCTGATCATTTTTATGAATAATTTTATAAAAATCAAATGGAAATGGTAATATTCTACGTTCAAGGTGATGACCCATGCAAACCAAATACTGATGTATAAAACGCCTACATTCCCAGAGGACTCTCTTATTAGAGACCATACAAACTATAACTCCTCAGTATATAATCGTTATATGGAGACAATCAACAAATAAAAACCATGTTCATCAGGATAAAACATCTTTAGGATTATCGATTATGTAGGAAAAGATTATCTTTATGTTAAAGTCAAAGAGAAATATACATTCATGTCTATAAAACGTATACATATTCTATTGTTCAAATCATTATCTCAAGTCACTCGAAATTATTCTGCGTTTTATGTATCGAAAGGAAATTAACTCACAATCACTAAAGAGTGATCATAGTGAAAACACTTCTTTGAGGAGTAGTAAAGATAAAAGGCATCAGATACGCTCATGTGGATGAATTATCTGGGATGTTTTGTCGTTGGTGAGAGATGATAAGGGGGGGGTTAGGGTCAAGAGAAATGAGTGTTTACTTATCATCAAGAACAGTGACACCATCATATGACTCCACTCCAACGATTTCCAACAATCTGTTCATGACCTCATCATTTGGATTTTCATTGCAATATGTTTGTAGATTGTTGACAGCAGAAGTTCTTTGGAATGGTGTCATTTGAGTGAAATGTTCAAACTCTTGACTAGCCTTCATTTTGGAAACGGATGCATCCACCAAAGACTTGTTTTCTTCTTGACTATCTGCAAGTAGCTCATAGACAAGGGTACGAGTTGTTCTATAAAGAATACATTATGTTAAATATGAATAATTTTATGATTTGATAATTGAATTATATTTAAAACATAGTTTTATATACATTTTTGCAAGATACTTACTTTCCTTTGACAACGACATATTCAAAAGGTCTGACGATCATACGAGGGACGACAGCAATTTTTGTTTCATCACTAATCATAATGGATGATTTGTATCTTTTATTCAATCCTTCCAACCTTGAAGCCAAATTCATTGAATCACCGATAGCATCATATTTCATTCTATTTGTTGATCCAATATTCCCACTCATGACTGGACCTGTATGAATGCCAATTCTAACTTTTAATGGCTTTGTGATCAATTTCTTTGAGATCCATTTCTTATTCAATTGCTCCATTATCCTAGAATATCGAATAGCACATACACAAGCACACATTGGATGTTCATTGACATTTGTTGGAGCATTCCATAGAGCTACGACTGCGTCACCAATGAAATCAGCGACTGTTCCACCCGTGTTCATGACTATAGTGGATACTTCTTGAAGGTAATCCGAAAGGATTTCAATCAAATCTTCTGCTGGAAGCATTTCAGAAAGAGTTGTAAACCCTTCAATATCTGAAAACATGATTGTGACATTCCTACGTTCCAAGTATAATTGACCTTGATTTTGTGAATCTGCAACAATTCTCTTGACAACAGCCATGGGAACAAATTTTCCAAAAGATTGTAAAGCTGTGTCCATGACCTGGAAAGAAGATTGAATGATTCTAATTTCCTTCAAATGAGACTCAGAATCTTTTGATGTTCTTTTTTCAAATTCCAAACGTGAAATGTTGTACATTGCATCAGCTACTACATTGAGTGGTCGAGTAATATAAGTGGATACAATCATTGTGATTGCCAATGTGACAACAAAGAGAACTGCAGTTAGAACAGATGATAAAATAATCATACTGTCTATTGTTCCAAATATGTCACTCCTAGGGATCAGGACAACCACCGTCCATTCAATACCTCCACGAGGATCGATAAGAGTAGAAGCCAAGGCAAAGTATTGAGTATCTCCTTGCATAAACGAAAATGATCTTACTATTGAAATTGGTTTGATGTTTCCTTTCATATCCTTTTCTAATTTATCTGCAGATTTTATCATTAAACTGTTTTTTGTTTGATGATAAGTAAAATGATTCCCAGCAGAATCTACAAAAGGAGCTCCCATTGTGTTTGCAATGACTTTTGTATCCTTTTGTAAAATATAAGCGTACCCATTTTCACTTGTTTTGATAGTATCGAGGATTTTTTGGATAGCATACAAGTACATTTCTACCCCTGAGACTCCAACTATCTTTTTCTGTGTCTTTGAGTCGTATATAGGCAAGACAGCTGTAATTGCTAGCTGAATTCCTACTGGAGAGAGTGATCCATATACAGGACCCCAGGTGGGTCCATTTGCCTCGACTGCGGCTATATACCATGCTCTTATTGTTGAATTAAATTTGGGAAAGTAGTTGTTAAGGCGCATTTCGTTTACAGGGGTGTAAATAATGGATTGATTGTTGATTGGAAAATAAAACGTTAGATTATAACTTGTTGATCTATCACAACACACGACAGCCATCCCCCCATCAGTAGTAATACCGGCCAATCCTCCGTCTGGTGTGCCATACCTGTATGCTCTTATAGAAGATGTCCCGTTTATGATACCAAATGATATCTTTCTAATATCAAAATGATTGCAATAATTCCAAATATTCTCAAGGCCCCATGACTGTGAGGTTGAATTCATAGATCTCATGATTTCATGTGGTATCTCCAGTGCTCCTTGAACCTGACTTTTAATTCTATCCATGGTTTGATCTTGCAATTGATCGGATATATTCCCGACTGCAGAAAATCCAAACGTGTACGACGGAACCACACTCACAAGAGCAACAGACAAAACAGAAAAGAAAGTCAACAAAAGAATGGAGTTACGCAGAGAAATAGTAGGACCTTCTTTTGTACTTTTCTTCGCTTCAGTCCATGCCAACGCATTTGGTTCACTCGGGGCAGATTCCGGATCCGAGACAAGAGATATTCTTGTTTTGTTTGGCTGAGGAGTTGCCAAAGACTCTGGCATGTTCGTTTCTTGTATCTTGTACTTTGAAGCTTTGTATAATAATTCCGAATGTAATATCGTTATTAGTAATATATAGGGTAGACTACAGAACAGCCAGCAATATATCCAATAAACTCATGTGCCAAATCAAAATACTCTTAAAAAAGGATTCATGATTCAAAAAAAATCGCGATGACATATATATAAAAAATACGCTTGTATCTCTTGGATTATAAGTTTGGGAAAACAATTAAATGGACTTCACTAACGTTTTGTTCTATTTGAATTATATTATGCTTCTGTCTTCATCCTGTTGTTACGTAAATTCACTTTGAAATTAGTCAATTACGTTATTTTTAATTATATCATCATTTTCAAAAATGACATAATATGTATATTGTTTTCAAGTTACTTTCACACAACTTGGTTCTTATTACCTCCAGTATTTATATACTGAAGATAAGAAACAATCTATTCACAACAGCATATTTTTTTTTTGAAATTGTAACGGAATCCCAAAAAAACTGCAATGTTTCTAACTGGCATGTTTCAAGCATATTAATCGCTCAAGTTCATAAATAAGAATCACTTACTGTACAGATGGCTTGTAAATTTCACTTTTGGTTCAAATGGAGCGTCTGTCAAGGAAAAAATAACTGCGATTACCTGAATCTCATTCTTCGTTTTCAAGAAGAATCTATAATATTGCCTAATATTAGCCTCATTCCAATTAAAAATTGCACTTCTGGCTCGAATAATCTCAAATATGTTCCCCTTTTGAGCAGATTTTGGGGAAACTGCGTGTTTCTCAAGAACAGATTTATTAGTCGATTTGTGTCCCTATATGGAGAGTTGTTTTTGTTGGTACCGTGCCGATTTACGGGAACCCCCGACAAAACCCGGACGTAATTGGCCCAACACTAAGAAGAAGGAGGGGAGCAGTTTTCCTTTAAGCCTTCACTTGAGCTTTTTTTCGATAAACCGAATATTAGAGGCCTGCTTGTCCTTTTTTTTTGTTTACCTTGTTGAGATACACACATGAGCAGACGAAATGGGTTTAGCTTCGCTCGTTCCAGTTGAAAAGAGGTTCAAAACCTAGAATTAGAATATTTCTAATTCACCCCCTTTTGCTATTCTTGCTAATGGTCAACCCTTTGACATTCATTCATAGATAATCTTATATATGAAAATGAAATGATAACATATGATCATTTGCATAATGTGACTAATTTTCACAACCTAATGAATATATTATTCATTTTATATGATTTTATGAAACTTTCATTACGTATATCAATTAATTGATTGCTTTTGACGATTTGAAAAAACCAATACCGTGATAAACGTATGACAACATCATATTCACTCTGGATTTATGTGACTATATGAGTTCTTTCATCTTTAGGACAAAAACAAATCATCACAGTTTATTGAATGCACTCGAAAAAAGACTCTATCAATTATTTAT
>JAIYDG010000618.1 GCA_027487625.1 Bacteroidota bacterium | reverse complement strand
CTTGCTTTCATTTTAAGAAAGCAATTAGATTTATGTCTTTCAAAGTGCCTATTGCTTTATAATTTTTATACAGGAAACTTCCAAATTAGAAGTGAACCAATGTACATAGTGGTTTAAGCAATAAACAAATAAATAAACAAATGTTACCTTCATTTGATTCTAGTGAATCAAATCAATATAATAACGAAATATATCTTGTTTATTGCTTTATGAGTACAACATGTGTCTATTAGAAGAAATGAAGATGTGGATTTCCAATATTATATTTAATTAATTTGTGTTTCATTAATTTTGTTTACATTATGAAGTTTGATCTGTAACAAATAAATTACCAACTTCTCATCTTATTTTCATATTAAAAATTTCATATAATTATTGAATCTATTTTGGGTCTTTTTTTGAAGGATCATGCTTAAATTCGCAATCTTGGCATTATTCTTGGTGACAGTTTGTGACACTAGCACCACAATCATTCCCAACATGAACATAGCTCCCAGTCCAAGGATTATAATTTTGGTACGCTATTCTTGCTCTAATCTTTATTGAAGCTTTTCTTTATCACACTATTTTTATAACAAATACACAATTTACAGGGTAGTTCGGGTGTTGGTAAATCAAGTTTAGCAAATGTTCTCCTTGGACGTAACAAGAATCACAATGGCGAAGGGTTCACAGACGGCTGCTTCAAGGTTTCTAAAATGAATCACCAGGTACGGCATTAACTGTAAAGCAAAGTATTTCTTTATCGTAATTAATAACAATATTGTACATGTGTTTAAGTTTGCAACATAAAATCTTCAGGAAACGTCAACAACCAAAAAAACTTGCCACAGTTCAGGACATCTCCTTGGTAATAATTCCCTTCCAATTATCACCGTCATCGACACGCCAGGATTTGGGAACAATCTCATAGAGGAAGAAAAAACAATCAATAATATTGTTACCTATCTCCGAGATGACATAAAATTTGTCCACGTCTTCATCATTGCATTCAAGCAACAGGTACTGCCAATATTTCTTTCAGTTCTTACTTACATTGCTTTCTCCAATAATCTTCATTACAAGGTGTTCACTTCTTATTTAAAATATTACTGTACTTTTAAAATTTTACTTGCCACTTACATTAACAGTTAAACCTGTCAAGCAATGCAGTAACATCTGGTATAGCAATTATTTGTTACATTTATTGACATCCTCAACTAGGCTACAACCCAATTTTGCTTATACAAATGCTACCTTAAACATAATGCTCAATGCTAAAGAAATTCAGAAATAATGATCTTGATTATTAAATATGTAAAACTTATCTGAAGGATAATCGGATGACAGCCGCGCTAAAGTCAATGATTGGCTTAATAGAGAAGATGTTTGGGACAGATTTCTGGCAAAACGTTATCCTGGAGGCTACTCATTGGAATTACGACTATAAAGACATTTGGAGACGAAAAGAAAATAATCTAACTGAAATTAGGTGGGCTGGAGAATTCAACTTGCTCTTTAACAAAGAGTTTGGACTACAACATTGTGTGCCTTCAGTCTTCATCGACACTTTCTACACTAAGAACATTCCATTTGAAATACAAAAGTTCCAGGAAGGTATACGTGGACTCATGGATTTTGCCAGGTTTACATTTCTATAATGATCAGTAACTTAGCCGATTACAAATATATATATTGATTACTCTTAATTAAAAATCATTCGAAGTTTAATATCAATTTTTTGTTGAAATGTTTTTTGGTGGGCACAGGAGTGGGACCTCATTATAAGATTTGGTAATTCATAAGGTATATGATATTACATTTTACAAGATCCTTACATTCACAACGATCTCATAAAGTTTACTCTCAAGTGACATCATACCCGCTAGAGATAAATTTAATTTTTTTTCAGTACGACTAAGGCATTTGAATGCAAGGATATCAAGTTGGCACAACTTGAAATCAGAACCCTGCACCATACAATCAATAACCTAACAAGATACAACGAGAATCTCACAAAGGAAATTGAGGTATCTCATTTGATCTCATTTGTCTGGAAGTTATTTATTTATCATCTAACAAACTTATTCATTTGCATTTTTAATGCCAATATTGCATATTTAAAAAATATAAAAAACTTTCATGCTCATGTTATCAATAGACCATATCTTATGTCATATTTTTTCGTCATCAGATTCGAAAGAGTAACATTACCACACTTCAAGACAAACTTACCCAACAAACACAACAGAATGCTAACCCAGGATCGTATTGTAACAACAATCCATGTTATACCTACATGCACTTGGCCGTATTTGCAGTTGGCGTTTTTATTTCTGCTATCTTAATTGATGCGATGGTACGTACTCTATGTTGTCCAACATTTTATTTGCTTATTCCTTTCCATTTTTATCACAAAACTGAAACTAAAAATGTGTTACAAGGACATTCATGCTTTCTAAGATTTGGTTATAAGTTTACTATATCTTGATTCATGTACATTTCTTTCATCATCTTTTAGGTTGTATGTATTTATCATAAAGCTAAAACCTGCAAGTCCACTTCAGATTCTGATTCCATCGACAATTCAATTGAAGACGGAGAAGAGCTACAATCAATACATTCAAATGCGTCGTCAGGTACGACTTTGATTATCGATAGTTTCACCAATAAATCCTAAAAACTCTCCACTATGATCTTCCCACAAAAGCATACTTATGACACTCCTTGACAATTTTATTTCTTACAATTACAAATAGGCATGCCTTACCACATATCTATATTTTTCATT
>JAIYDG010000574.1 GCA_027487625.1 Bacteroidota bacterium | reverse complement strand
TCTTCTGCGGGAGTGATGTCACGACACCTCATGTACTTTCATGTACTCTGTGTATAACGAATAAGTTGGACGTAACCGTTTTTAAGTGGTACAATCCGAGGATGTGATTCCTGTCGATTGTGTACAATTGGAGACATAAAAGTAGAAGACAGTTTATCATAGCTGTATTCATGACATTCCAGACAGTTTATCATAGCTGTTTCAATGCCATTTCCTGTTGTTGATCTTGGAATACGTGCCATTTTAACATTGCTTTTCATAGTATATAATGCAAATTGTATTGGCTTTGTTTCACGTAAATAGCTATCAATATATGCTCTACAAAAGTTCTCCACAAAGTATTAGAATAGGATACTAACTAAACTGTATATTTGTTACAGATTTCAGGTATGACTGACATGCATCACATTGTTCATGAGCCAGCTGACGTGCCACGTCGGAAAATCTGGTCAATGACACTCGACACACGGCTAAGTCGCCATAGGTTACATCCACCGATGTCGGCAGCGGAGATAGATGAAGTGATGGAACGAGTGGAACAAGCAGTGGTTCAGGATGTGCCGACCTACATCTTTTACCAAGTACACAACTTCAGAAACCCTGACGGTACCGCATCAATGTTATATCTCTTATTTTTGTATAAATTACGACAGATGTTTATAATTTTTTCTAATTCTTCATAACTGATTCCAGGTTACGAATCATTCGCCGCCCAAGTTCTATATGTGGACGAGGAACTCGTTGAGTTGGACTTGAAATACCGTTACTGCAATTCCGGTCACAGTAAGAACATTTAGACATGTTGCATTAATGTTAAACATATATATTAGACCATATAGTCCGAGACTCGAGACGCATAATTTTGTTATTTACAGGCAAGTTCTTTCGCAGCACTTTCTCAAGACAAGCATTCATCAACGTCACAATTGTGAGTGAGCGTGACCATGAGAAGTTACAGGTGCCCAGACTCCACGACTCGTTCAACAGAAAATACCGTCATTTGGTAGGCTGATAATCTTTATATTATTTTTATTAATGTTGTTTTTTATGGAGAAATACCAGTTATAGTAATTAAAATGTTATGATATTTTTTTTCAGCCGCAGACCGTCTTTCAAGTCCAGAGCTATCTCTCGAAGTGCAAACCAGGCTTCTTCATCTACGCCGTCCTCAAACAGCCAACCGCCGACCGCGGACCTCCAACTGTCTTGATTGGACAAATCACAGAAGTGTAAGTTTAAAGAAACCTAAAGTTTTTTCAATACTTGCATAGAAATTTAGAATCCGAAGTAAATCTATAACATCTTACAGGAAATGCATCCAGCAAGACCCAAGAGACCCAGCCAACTATTTCCAAATCATGACTGGAGATCTCTTCAACATCACTGGTCACAAACACGGGCCGTGGACCATTTACCAGCACAAATTCGAAGAAATTTCTTACGTCAAGCGAATCACTCGCCAAGAAGCACAAGTTGCGCTCCGGGACCACTACAAGGACGACCTCATGGATCACGAGTACGAAGGTCCCGACTTTCAATGCGTTGACGAAGACGCAGATTTGAACTTGTCAGAGAGTGACGATGAGCCCAGCAAATGTACCGAAACATTGATGTGATTCCTGTCGATTGTGTAGAATTGGAGACATAAAAGTAGAAGACAGTTTATCATAGCTGTTTCAATGCCATTTCCTGTTGTTGAAATTGGAATACGTGCCATTTGAACATTGCTTATCATAGTTGTGTCATAGTTGTCTCATTGCTTCATTTGACCTTGAGGAAACGTTTTGTTGCTAAAAATGTATGTAGAAAATGTATCAGGAACTTACCCAAGTATTACAATAAAAGTTTAAAAAGAAAGTAGGATAGAGGAAGGAGACACAATTTTCAATATATTTTTGAAACATTGCAGAATCTTGTTCAACAACATGGAAGCACTCGCCAACACCCTCACCGATGAATTCGACCCGTCACTCGATGACACCGTTATACTACCAGAGGACGACAGCGACAACCCACCTTGGTCCTTGACGGTTGAACCTCACCTCAGTCGTCACCGTCTACATCCAGAGTCGCCAATGGAGGAGAAACTAGCATTGTTGCAACAACAAAATCAGCAAGCGTACCTTTTTTTCCAAGTACTGAACCACCGCACACCCGAAGGTACAATGTTCATATGCGTTTGTTCGTGAATGACCAAGTCTCACGACTTTATGATTCGATTCCTTGTGATTAACTGATTACAGGATTTGACTCCTACGTGGGACAACTGCTACACACGTACCCCGAACAGAGCTCGATCGTTGTGAAGTACCGATACTCGAATTCCGGTCATGGTAAGAAGCTCTCTCTTGATAAGTTGTATAACATGTATTTTAACATAATGTCAAGAGACATAAGTATCAAAAGTATCATTGTGTGATTTGCAGCAAAGCACTACAGGACCTCCTTCGATCCAAGGGGATTCTACAACATCTCGATTTTGACTCGGAGGCAATTTGAAAAACTCCAAGCACCCAGGATTCATGACTCCTTCAACTTGAAAGAATTTCATGATGTAAGAACTGATTGAATTTACGCACAGTACTTATCTTTCTTCTGTCAACACGCCTAACATTTGTTTCTTTAATTATTTTAGCCAATGTCCACGGCCCAAGTTCAACAGTACGTAGCCAAGTGCAAGCCGATGGACTACATCTACGCAGACACGTCAGACGGATGTGTCTTGCTCGGGCAGCTGACAAGGGTGTAAGTTTCAGGAAAACGTAGATGACGTACAACACATGTCTGATATATTTGTAGTAGCAAACATATATATTGAATTACTTATTCTAGGGTCTGCATCTATCGAAACCCCGTTTGCCCTGCAAACTGGTTTGAAATTAAAACGGGAGACCTCTTCCACCAAGACCAGCGAGTTGAATTTCGCGGAGAGTGTTATATCGAAAGGTACAGATTCGCCCAAGTTCTGTACGTCAAGAGGCTGACCCAGAAAGAAGCTGAACTTGCGCTCCGCGACTTGATAATCGACGACGTGGACTTTCAGCACTTGGAGGGGGCCAACAAAGAATGCCCCGACGATGCAGCACTTAACCTGTCAGACAGTGATGAGGAGCCAAGTGCAGAAATGTGAATATATTCACGGAGAAAACATCAAAGCCACAAACAGTTCCTACCATGGCTGTGTTTATTTGGCAATTCATGACTAAAAGTAGTTTATGTTTATCATGGCTGTAATGCCGTTTCGGACTAAAAGTTTTTCACATGGCTGTAATGCCGTTTTGAATCTGTTTAAAAGACAATATGTTAAGTTAATAAGGGCGGAATAGCCAATCTAAATAAAGTACTCCGTAATAGTAAGTTTATTGTTAAGAAACCTCCTTCACGACAAAATTTTACAGTTGTAATATATTTCGCAGGTGGCAAAACAAAAATGGAGGAGACCATGACGACAGCGGGAGCTGGCATTGAACCGTTGCAAACGAACTTGACACCACAACTCGACTGTCACAAACTACAATCGGAGACAACTGTGATACGGCGAGAGATGCTCCTGCACATTCCGGAGAAGAGGCTCAAAAGAGGACCTTACTTTTTCTTCCAAGTACTGAATCACCGAAATCCAGAAGGTGAGTTTAAAGAACTACACTTTGCCTGATTTAGGATATTGTTGCCCGTGGTGATTTTAATAATCAGCATGAAATGCACATGAAAACTTACATTTTAAAGGATTCGACAGCTTCGCTGGAGAGTTCAAGAAAGCCAATCCACAGAAAAAGGAGATAGAGCTGAAGTACAGATTCTGCGCATCGGGCCACGGTAAGTGCGCAAGGACTACTTGAATAAATGAAAAACCACTACTAGCAAACATCCAACCTTAAACCCAACGTTATGAACGCTTTCAGGTAAATGGTTCCAGACCAGCTTTCCAGTCAACGTCCTGTACCAC
>JAIYDG010000081.1 GCA_027487625.1 Bacteroidota bacterium | reverse complement strand
AGTGGAACGGGCGTGAGAAAGCCCAAGCCGGAAATGATGAGGGAGATGACAACAAGGGTGGCAATGACAAGTAAGAACCTTTTTGTGTACCATTTGTACTTATCTTATTACTCTTTACACTTATATTAATCATCGTTTTATTTAGTTTGTTATCCTATCCAAATGTATGTTATTGATAAATTTTGCAGCTCCGGTTCGTCATGCCTTATTTGCTTAATCAGACCCAAAAATTGCCAGTTTAATCCATGCGGGCACCTAGCCGTATGTGATGTGTGTGCAGACTGTTTACTGGAATCTGATGGAGTCTGCCCTATCTGCAAGGATCAATGCAGAAGCTGGGATACTTTTGTCAAGGTAGATGCCAAGGTAAAAATAATATATTGTAATTTTGATTATTAATTGTCTTACCTTCAGGGAATGTTGTATTCCGATCCGCGCTTGTAGTTAATCTTATTATTTATATGTATATATATTTCTTAAATAGCTCACTAAATTACCAACCATTCCTAAATTGGATCAGTCGGTGGACGATGAGTCGGCGTCTGATAAATCAATGGAGTCAGAAGAATCGTCAGATTCGGATATCTCGGAATCTGACTTACCCAATCTGCAAGCGAACGAAGCTCACAATGACGAGGTATATGGCAATTTCGTTTTTAGGTACACTGGGTCTCGGGTCTCGGGTCACTAGTACCGTTACCGAGACCCCTCCTTTGTGATTCACTTAGCGTACAACTTTTATCCATACAAAGTGTTGAAAAAACTATATCTCAGCTTCCTATAGGTTCTGCATAGGTTTTTGAGCTCTCTTTATTCAGACCATCAATTAGTATTTTTTTTTTAAATTACTTTGTGTTACAGAGACCCGCTGTAATTGTACCGCTACCTAGACCCCCCTATTTTACGTATACCGAGGCAGCCTCGGTATCGGTACTTCCGCTAATGAGACCCCTGTGTATACTTAATAGGCTTAACTCTATGTACTCAAACTATAATTCTTATAATTATTAATAGGCAATGACTGCTTCGCGTCAACTTAAACTACGTAGAAATCGTCGTGGCGCTCCCTTCGTACCCTACACGGAATTATCTTACCTTGGCCGTAAAAGCGAGAATGGGTTCCCTGGGCCAAGGAAGTATTCGATAAATGTCGATGGCCGGTCGAAGATCTACTTCTATGTTAAAACAGTTCCCTGCTGGTTCAAATGGCAAAAATTAAAAATCCTCAGCTGCGAACAGTCCGATTGCTCTGCCATGGGCTACATATTTAAAGGTGTAGCTTACCTCTACGGAGAACACAACCAGTGAGTCATGCCTTTTTAATATTCTTATCATGTAATTCGTTATTAAAGTACACAGTCTCGTTAACCTGATTCTGGTTAACGAGACCCGGAATATCCGGAAAATTTGTCCGGATAGATCAGGATTGACATTGTTTGTCCTTATAAAGAGACCCATCACATGTTGGCGTGTGTAGCTGTAGTTCATATTTGTACATATAGTCTTTTTATTGGACTATATATCCGGACAAATACCGGAATGGTCTTGATTTTCCGGACCTCTACATTCCGGATAGAATTTGTCCGGATAACGAAACACCAAATTAGGGGTATCGCATTGAAACAATATTCACTCCATTGTCCAGTATCAAGTTAATGTTATACTTTCATTTCAGCGAGACCGCGGACCCCGCGGGACTACCCACTGCCTTGAGACGAAGATGCGACGTTAGACATCCCGGGGCCTCGTTCATTGCCCACACGTGGTGTTCATACCGACATAGGGGAGATCGGATATATGCCGGCGCGTCTGTGTACGTACACGATCATTCAGTTGATGGAGTACGCCCTTCTGAAAATCTTGAGTTTTTCCATTGCGAAGATAGATATTCAGCCGCGTGTCGTGCAATCGGCTATAAATACCAACGTACATTTTATACGTATGGAACCCACAGTTGCTAATTTACATTAATTTCTGACTACAAAAGCATTATATTGAAGTGAATTCTAACTTGTTGCTAAGTTGTTATATTTTCAATTCAGACTTTGAAATTCAATTCTGACGACTGTATTTTGTACAGAAATAAACTTATCGTGAATTAAAACTTGTCATCTGATTAATTTCAATCGTATGATGGTTTAAAGAATTTTAAGATAATGACCTTTATCGGTGCCCAAAGTAGTTTTTGAATTCAGATTTGCATAATACCTTGTTTAGTGCCCAAAGTTGAATTTTAAATTCAGATTTTAAGTAAAAATTCACTAATGCCCTGTGCATAATGACCTTTTTCAGTGCCCAAAGTAGCTTTTGAAGTTTTTTTAGTGCCCATTTCTTGTGATTTAACCCTACGTGTTATAACTGTTTTTCCCTATTTGTTCGCATCGGACCAAATTTTCGCATAATATTGAAGGGATTTGTGGCTAAGCATCTTCTCATACTTTAATTGTTAAGTGTTTTGACATGTACTTGACAATCTATATAGGTCTATTTAATGGACGTTAATTAAAGCAGATTGTTAATGTTTCAATGTTTAAAATAAACGCAAACAAAACTGTACAATATTTCATTTTCTTAAACAAATTGGTTAGAATTTATGTATTACAGCGACGGAATTTACTTTTAAATTTACACTCGAAAGTTGAGAACAAATGCGGAAGTTTGTACAAACGGTAGTTAATTTTCGTCTCAAGTGATTGCCCTACCATGGTATTCTCACGAAATCGCTTGTACGAGATGTTAATTAAAATTATGAACCCAACTACAATGTTTGTGATTCACTTAGCGTACAACTGTTATCAGTACAAAATATTGAAAAAAACAGTAAAATGACTTTCTCAGCTTCCTAGCTTAGCTAGTGAGGTTCTGCATAGGTTTTTGAGCTCTCTATATTCAGACCATTATTTGTTTTGTTTTAAATTACTTTGTGGCCTTTGTACTGATACCGAGACCCATGTACGAATACCGAGACCCCAGTGTGTACCCGCTAAATTAACTACCTTAAAAAGAGACTGACGTGTAATCTATTCTAACTCCAAATTATTGTAATAGTTTTTAGGCTCGTCTCCGAATTAAAGTAAAGTTTAACCGAAAAATATGAACATGCATTTATTCAATGCATTGTTTTATTACATATGACTACAAAATACTACATAATACTAAATGAAAATGAAAGCTTCCGGTGGCGGCTGTAAGTGAGTGTTCCTGTGCGTGCGGGATGTCCGGGTGTTTACGGTGGTGGTGGACTCATTACTGTTAAAAGTCAAAAAAATAAAGCCAAATTAATAAAAATAGTTTAACGTAAAGCTTCCATTTGAAGATTTCAAGTTATAGAATAATAAAAGTATTTATAGCAAATAGGATTAGGACTTGAACGTAAAACTAAAGTCTAAAGTCCAAAAATAGAATTTTATGTTGACAGTGTTTAAACCACTATTACCTATGAGTATGGCGTGCTGGTGTTCGTGTTCCTGTTCCGGGTGCGTCCTGGTGGACTCGTTACTGTTAAAAGTCAAAAAAATAAAGCCAAATTAATAAAAATAGTTTAACGTAAAGCTTCCATTTCAATATTTCAAGTTATAGAATAATAAAAGTATTTATAGCAAATAGGATTAGGACTTGAACGTAAAACTAAAGTCTAAAGT
>JAIYDG010000262.1 GCA_027487625.1 Bacteroidota bacterium | reverse complement strand
TTATTTTTTTTTTTTTTTTTTTATTTCCACTTTGTTTCGATTCAATTTTCAACAAATAAATACCAAAATTAAATCCGTTTAAATCAACTTCTTTTTTCTGGCTTTCTGTTTGAATTAATTCTCTTCCTGATAAATCATATAATTTAACTAAGAACTCTTCATTACTTTTTGAGTTGATTTTAAATTTTCCTGATGATGGATTTGGATAAACACTGAATTTTTCAGTTGGAAGAGCTTGATTTTCATTAATCGAAGCTGGTAAATCAATCCATTTTCCAACAATTGGTCGCATCATCAAAGCTCCTGTAAAATCAGTTGGATACCACTGTCCATCTTGTTTAAAAAACATATTTCTATTGATTCCAGCAGGAAAATTCTTATCAATACCAATATTCAAAACATAAGCCTGAGCTTGCTCCCATCCAATATAAAAACTATCTGTTAAAGCAATTGGTGGTTCAATTTTAAATGCAGCAAATCCATTCACTTTATTCGCATAAACTGGTTTTAAGTCTGCAGATTTATACAACAATACATCATCATTTGCCGGTTCCATTACTCTTGAAATAGATTTCCAAACCTTTAAGTTAAATGATTGATTGCTTACATTACTTTCACTTTGATTAAAGAAAACATACATTCCATACAAAGTATCTGGAACTTCTAAAACATATTTTAATGCAGCACCGCAATTGGTTTTATTTTTGATTCCATATCCAGCCTCAGCGGTACCATCATCATAAGCTAAATAATTGCTAAAAATTGTTGGTACAGAAAAAGTATCATTTGAAGAAATGGCATCTTTTTGACTACTTGACAATCCTATTTTATAGGTTGTATTAAACACTAAACTATCAGCCGAACCAAAAGAACTTGTGAAAGCAAAAGGTCTATTGAATTTTACTACAGTATCACTTCTAAACAGTATATTACTTACATTGTTAAATTGCTCGATATTATTTCCTTCCGGATTTGTAATTGTTCTAAAATAATCCAATAAGTAAGTTTGTTGGTCATGGTTTACGAATCTCAAACTCACAGAATCGTTTGAATACTTAGCTTTATTGGCTTGGTAATGTTTCCAAGGCATTGATGAATACATACCTAATCTTACAGGAGGCGTATTGGTTAATGAAACATCATTATATGCATCATTTTTTCTTCTACCTTTATCAAAACGTACAAAATCGAGGTGCCAATGACTTAAATTTCCGCTTAAACTACCTCTGTTTTTGAAACGAATTTGAACATCATCATGAAATATTGCAGTATCAGTGATAGGAATATCAACCCTAACAAATGTATTTGGAGTAGCATCTTTGGCAGATAATTGCCATAAAATTTTAAATTCATTTTGATTAAATCTACTATTTCTCATCATCACAGTAAATGAATCATCAGGAAAAAATTGTCCTGTTTCACCTTGTAATTCATACTGATAAAAAAAGCTTAGATAAACAGAATCTGATGGTTTTAACGACCTTAAATTCATTGAATAGGTATTCAAAAAATCGGCATCACCTTTTAAAGCAAATAAAGAATATGCATTTCCGTATTGATTTAAACCATCAAAAGTAGCAACCTGAACCGATGCTTGTTCAACCGGAAACTGGTTATTGATGTATACGAATGAATCAACCCATTTAGTTCTATCTGGTTTAATTCTTGAAGCTGAAAAATCATCAACAAAAGGCAAAGAAATTCTTCTAGTAAAACGAATTGCTCCAAGCAAAAACTTAGAAGTATCATTTACAGATAATCCTGATTTTAGTATCCATCTTGCTCTAAAAAAAGGATGGCGATTTCTACCTGAATTCACAAAAATCTGGTAATCTCTGTTTCCTGAATTATTTTGAAGATGAAAAACTGATTGGCGAGTCCAAACTCCCAAATTGTTTCTAAATTCTAAAATTAAACTATCTGTACTTTTTGCACCAGCAAGCGCTTCAACAGAAAACCCTAAAAATAAGGAATCTCCGCTTGGGTAAGCAGAAACAGGAATGGAATGCATCAATAATGTATCTGCACCTCCATAAGAACCAGAATAAGCGGTATTACTCGAATTTAATGCATCAAATACAAATCCCTGACCCATAAACGAACCAGTTCTAATTGATTCAGTTGTAATATCTGGACCGGCAAAAGTTTGGTTAAAAGTAACCCCATTTTGTATTGAAGAATAAAATGTCAATGGAATTTGATTGGCTAGAACCAGTTTACTTAGGATAAAAGATTCAACTTTATTTTCATCAAAATTGCCTAAAAAACTAAATCTAAAACTAAAATTTGAACCTTTAAAAACAGTAGGATCAATTAAAAGATAAACTTCCCTTGGTGTTTTCAGAATTGTTCCCGCCGACCAAATTGTTGTCCAGACCTGATTTGCAGACAAAGCTTCCAAAACAATGCTATCACCCTCTACAAAACTATTTCCAGCTTGGATATTAAAACTCAAAACCAAATTTCCTGAAGAAGAACTTAAATCAATGGCTTTTGATGTAAGTCTGTCTGCAATTCCATTTACACCTGAATAAACTTGACCATTTTCATTGTATGAATCAAAAATCAAGTATCTATTTAAAATCGTAGTTGATGAATCTGTCCACCTTGTATTATTTGGCTGATTTCCTTTTTCGAAAAAATCAACAAAAGGCAAAGCCAAACTTGCTTTTTTTCTAAAACTAGTTTTTGTAGTAGAATTAAAATCAGCGTTGTATAAAGCCGGATTGCTTTTAAGAGGCAACAAAACCTCTTGTGCAAACGATTGACTATAAATCAACAATAAAATTAATCCTAAAAAAAATCTGATATTTTTCAAATTCATTATTTTTTAACTGATAAAAAAACGTCAACCATTTCACCACTACGGATGCTTGAACTTTCTGAAAAAGGAGGATTTTGACGAATAACAACCGCTTTTGAACTATCCGAAACAACACCTTCATAAACAACTGCACCTAATTGAAGCATAGAACCTTCTATAACCTTGGTTGCATCGAGTAAACTAAGACCTGTTAAATCCGGCATAGAAACCAAAGCGCCACCACTTCCATCACCAACAACCAAATTAATGGCTGCACCTTTTGGAATTCTTGTTCCTGGTTGAATACTTTGTCCGCCCCAAGATTGGTCTAAAACAGCATTTTGAGCAATATCTGGTTTGTAACTTACATCACCTAAACGTAATCCCATTCCACCTAAAACCGTTTCAGCATAACGAAGCGAACTATTTATTAAATTCGGCATAATAACAGTTGCTGAACTTGTTGAATTGATGCTTAAATAAATAATTCTTCCTGTTTTTACCTTAGAATTTGGGATAGGATTTTGCTCAACTACTGCAGATTTCGGCATTCCATCCACAAAAACAGTATCGGTAATGATGAAACGAAGTTGCTTTTCATTCAGCACTTTTTCTGCTTCTTCAATAGGAAGTCCTTTTAAATTTGGCAGCGTAAGATACTGACCATGACGAGTATAACTACTTAAAAATCCCGCTGCCACCCAGGTAAGCAGGTATAAAACAACTGCAATTAGCAGTATATGTATTCCAAATGTTTTTAAAAATCGCACGGTTGCAAATTATTCATTATTTAAATAAGTGCAAAGCTATCTTTGCAGCATGTTTTCAATTCAAGATATTACCACCATCACACTTACCCTTTTTGCCATTATTGATATCATTGGCGCATTACCCATTATTATTACCATTAAAAACAGGCAGAAACACCTGGATAGTGGCAAAGCAACTCTGGCTGCTGGGGCATTGATGGTACTTTTTTTATTTTTAGGAAAAAGTTTCCTTGGTTTATTTGGCGTTGATATTCAATCGTTTGCCATTGCTGGTTCAATTGTCATATTTATTATTGGTTTAGAAATGATTTTAGGAATTGAATTACTAAAAAACGACCCAAGCGAAAAAACCGGTAGCATTATTCCTATTGCATTTCCAATTATTGCCGGCTCAGGAACACTCACAACGATAATTTCTATGAGAGCGGTATATACATTGCCAAATATTGTTATGGGTTTAATAATAAATCTAGTATTTGTTTACATTGTTTTACGTTCTAGCTCGTGGATTGAGAAAAAATTAGGTGATTCAGGACTTTCTTTAATCAGAAAATTCTTCGGAATTGTATTGTTAAGTATTGCCATCAGGATATTCAAAACCAATTTTTAGTCCTTTTAAGCACCACAAAAACCAATCATCTAAAAAAATCTTAGCTCAATTAAGAATTTCATTACATTGCATTCAATGAGAAAAATATTTGTTGCCATCACCCTATCGGTATTTGCTTTAACATCATCAGTTTTTGCAAACGACAGTACCAAAGTAGTTTTAAAAAACTTCGAACCGGAATCTCAACATCCTGTATTATATCAGTTAGTAGGACAGATTCTTAATTCATATCATTTAAGAAAATTAAGTATCGACGATAAACTTTCATCTAATTTATTGGATGCTTACCTGGAGAATTTAGATCCGGGAAAAATGTATTTCCTAAAACAAGATATTGAGCAATTTGAACAATTCCGCTACAAATTAGATGATGATTTGATGATGGGAAATGTGCAAAAGGCATTTGACATGTACAATTTGTACCAAAAAAGATTAGAAGAAAGAATTTATTTCACAAAAGATTTATTGAAATCTAATTTTGATTTTACGACCAAAGATTCTCTTTTAACCAATAGAGAAAACGCTACTTGGTGCGCTAATTTTAAAGAATACGATTTGTTGTGGAAAAGGAAAATAAAAATGGAGTTTTTACAACTGAAATCAGGTGGCAAAGACTCTAAAGTTTGCGCAGCAGATTTAACTAAACGCTACGATAATCTTTTAAAACAACTAAGTAAAACTAAAAATGAAGATGTGTTTTCATTTTTTGCAAATTCACTAACAGA
>JAIYDG010000248.1 GCA_027487625.1 Bacteroidota bacterium | reverse complement strand
TTTATTATCCCAATTCGCCTTTTGGTTACCGCTTTGTTTATGTAAACGAAATGGAAACTTTGTTCAAATTACTTTTAACAGGTACTTTGGTTATGGGTGCTTCTATTTTTACTGGAATTTGGTTCAGTTTAAGAAAAGCAAAAAAAGAAGGTCTCTCCTACTGGGACCATAATAGCAAAAGGTTTTTAATCAATATCAGCATTCCTTTAATGAGTGGTGGTTTGTTTATTTTCGCTTTGATTCTTCGTGGTTATTTGGGTTTTGCAGCTCCGGCTACTTTAATATTTTATGGTTTGTCTTTGGTAAATGCCAGCACACATACTTATTCAGAAATTAGGTATTTGGGTTTGTTTGAAGTTTTATTAGGTTTACTATGTGCTTTCTTTCCTGGCTACGGACTCATATTTTGGAGTTTGGGTTTTGGTGTTCTGCATATTGTTTATGGAACCGTGATGTATGTAAAATACGAAAGAAATTAGTCCTTAATTGAACAAGATGAAATCGGGATTTGAAAATTTTGACAAGGCGTTTGAAAACAAACTGAGGCTGCAGATTATGTCGGTGCTCATGGTGAATGATGATGCTGAGTTTAATACACTAAAGGAACTGTTAAAGGTAACAGATGGAAATCTTGCCTCACACTTAAAAGCCTTAGAAAAAGAGGAATATATTTTGGTGCACAAAGGTTATAATGGACGAAAACCTCAAACCAAATACCAGGCCACCAAATTAGGAAAAACAGCTTTTAAAAAACACTTAGATACCTTAGAACAATTGATCAGAAATCAACACTGATATTTTTTTTGCTCATTCACTTTGAAAAACAAAGCACTTTTAAATAAAAATAAAACATATGGAAACACAAGAAAATTTCTTTCAAAAATTCAACAACTGGTTAAGAGAATCGGTGATGGTAAAATTGGGTGTGATTACCTTTTTGGTATTGATATTACTCATTCCTTCAAGTTGGATACAGTCGATTATGACAGAACGCCAATACCGTGTAGAAGAAGTCATGAACGAAGTATCACAAAAATGGTCGGGACCACAACGTATGAGTGGTCCTATTCTAATGATTCCCTATTACAGAACCATTACAACCAAAACAGGTACAACTGAGATAAAAGAAAAGGTTTATATTCTTCCTGAACAATTAAAAGTAAAAGCAGAATTAAAACCTGAAGTATTGAACAGAGGAATATTTGATGCGGTGGTATATCACTCAAATATTCAAACCCAAGCCAAATTCGTGCAACCCGATTTTAAGGATTTAAACATTGATGAAAGCAAAATTATTCAAGACCAAGTTTGTTTATTAAACGGAGTAAGTGATTTAAGAGGAATTGGAGAAAATCCGGGTTTAATAATAAACGGCAAAAACTATACAACCGAGCCTTATGCCTTCGACAACGAAAATAGAATTTTGCCATTGGCTTCCTATGTAAAAGCGAAAGTTTCGTTGCATGATATATTAGATTCGAGCAGTGAAATAAAACTGAATTTAAAACTAAAAGGAAGCAGGAATTTATTCTTTATTCCCATTGGAAAATCGAGTGAATTCAATGTAAATGGCAATTGGGGAAACCCAAGTTTTGCAGGAAGTTTTTTGCCTGAAACCAGAACTGTTGATGAAGCCCATTTTGATGCAACATGGAAAATTTTAGGTTTCAATAGAGACTTTCCCCAACAATGGAAAGACCACATGCCAGCAGGTTTAGAACAAAACGATTTAGGCGTAAATCTATTGATGCCAGTTGACCAATACCAAAAGAGCATTAGAACAGCTAAATATGGCATTTTGGTGATACTATTAACCTTCATTAGTTTGTTTATGATTGAATTGATTGTTAAAACAAAAATTCATCCATTTCAATACATTCTAATTGGCGCAGCACTCATCATTTATTATACCTTGTTGTTATCGATTTCAGAGCATTTAGGATTTAATCCAGCTTATATCATCTCATCATTATTGGTAATTGGAATGATTACCTTATACAGTATTAGTTTTTTAAAAAGCACAAAAGTTTCAGCCTTATTAGCCTTTTTGTTGAGTAGTTTTTATACCTACATCTTCATCATCACCCAACAAGAAGAATATGCATTGTTATTAGGCAGTATAGGTTTGTTTATCATCATTGGAATTATGATGTATGTATCAAGAAAAATTAATTGGTATGGCGAAGAAAGGAAGCAGATTGAGGCATAAGATGATTGTTCCAAAGTACATCAATTCATAAAATTATTTTCTTCAATTGGGCCTTCAATAAATGAATGGCCCAATTCAATAAAAAGCCTGGAATAAATTATCGAATCGTATTAAACAAACACGTAAAAGTACAATGAAAGTTAAAATGATATTACCAGCTTTAACCGAAGCTGAAAGTCCATTTTGGAGGCCCATTAAATATTCACTTTTCCCGCCTTTGGGATTGGCAACTTTGGCTGCCTATTTATCACCTGATGATGAAATCGATTTACAGGATCAACACATTGAAAAATTAAATCTAGATGATTATCCCGATTTAGTAGTCATCCAAGTTTATATCACCAATGCATATAGAGCTTATCAAATTGCAGGTCATTACAGAAGAAAAGGAGCCTATGTAATTCTGGGCGGCTTACATGTAAGTTCATTACCAGAGGAAGCAAAACAGCATGCAGATTCTATTTTTATTGGTCCGGGAGAACATAGTTTTCCAGAGTTTCTAAAAGATTTCAAGGCAAAAAAAACAAAAAAGGTATATCAATCATCTGTTAGAACACTTGAAAATATTCCACCTATAGGCCGTGATCTCATCAAACGAAATAAATACTTAGTTCCAAATTCAATTGTTGTTACCAGAGGCTGTCCGCATCATTGTGATTTTTGCTACAAAGATGCCTTTTATGAAGGAGGGCGAAGTTTCTACACACAAGCTGTAGACGATGCATTATCTGAAATAGAAAGGCTTCCCGGTAAACATCTCTATTTTTTAGATGACCATTTATTAGGAAATGTGAGGTTTGCCAATGAACTATTTGAAGGAATGAAAGGAATGAATCGGGTATTTCAGGGTGCAGCTACCATTGATTCAATTTTAAGAGGAGATTTAATAGAAAAAGCAGCCGAAGCAGGCTTAAGAAGCTTATTTGTTGGGTTCGAAACTTTTTCATCAAACAACCTGAAACAAAGTAATAAAAAACAGAATTTAGAAAAAGATTATATCAAAGCAGTAAACCGTTTACATAGTTTAGGCATTATGATTAATGGTAGTTTTGTATTTGGTTTAGATGATGATGACAAAGATGTGTTTAAACGAACTGTTGACTGGGGAGTAAAAAACTCAATCACAACTTCTACTTATCACATTTTAACTCCTTATCCTGGAACACGCTTGTATAAAGACATGGAAGCAAGCGGCAGAATTCTCACCAGAAATTGGGATTTATATGATACGAGAAATGTGGTTTATCAAACAAAAAATCTTAGCGCAGAAGAACTAAAAGCAGGATATGATTGGTCTTACAAAGAATTCTATAGTTGGTCAAACATTTTAAAAGCAAGCTTAAACCACGATTCAAATAAGCATAAACTAAAACACCTATTTTATACAGGTGGATGGAAGAAATTTGAACCCGTTTGGAACTTCCTAATTAAAACAAATAAATTGAATGAAATACTTCCGGTATTGGAGGCTATCCTAGCAAAAGTTGAACCCAAACAAAACCCTTTACAGCTTGTAAATCTGCCAACAAAGGAACAATTGAGTACTGCTGTTTAATTTTGATTTTATCTCATCATCAACTTAAACGACATACCGAAACGAATCCATCTGCCAGGCATGATGACATTACCAACTTCTTTGTAAGTGATATCAAACAAATTGCTGGCTTCGGCAAATAACACAGTTCTATTGTGTTGGTATTGCAGCTTGCTATCCCATAACCAATAAGCTGTATAACTCATTCTGTTTTCATAACGTGTTCTGATAGATAAATCTAAATTTTCGTTGATTTTGATAAAGGCACTTGCTGTAAATTGACTTTTTAAATAATCAAATGCATACCTCGAAATACCAGTGGTTTGAACTTGATTCAAGTCTAATTTGCAATAAGAAAAATTAAGTTTATTGATGATGGCATTTTCTCTGAAATAAGCTGGTTTGATATCCAAAGAAAGTTCATATCCATCTGTTTGAATTTCTGACTGATTTTGTGCAATCCAACTCACTGCTGTTGCAGAATCTTTAATCCAGTCGATTTGTTTCAAACCATCTCTTCTAAATAACGAAGCACTGAATGTGAAAAATGGTTTTCTGATAAACATATTGGCCTCATAAGACCAAGCTTGCTCAGGTTTTAATTCTGGATTTCCAATGCTTGTTTTACCTCCATCTGAATAATACAATTCGGTAAATGATGGAACCCTAAAACATCTAGAAACTTGGCCTGTAAATGAAACCGAATTAATTTTATAAGCCAAATCCAAAGAAGGATAAGTTGTTAATCCAAAATCGGAATAGGAATTCAAACAAATGCCAGGAATAAACTGAAAGCGTTCTCCGATTTTAAAAGTTTGATCGGCAAACAATCCAATAATAGAACGATTGCGGTTTCCCAAACTATTGCTGTTGATTTGGTCGTAACGTAAATCGGCACCCAAATTCCAAACACCAAATTTGTTTTTAGAACTGTAATTCAAATCGAGATTATACGACAAAGAGCTATGTGTATTTCTTGAAAAGGATGGTGTATCGCGTTTCAACAGGAATTCATCATCGTGCAAACGTAAAGCTGTTCTGACTCTGAATTTATTGTTGTTATGCAAATAATTCATTCCAGCAAAACCCATTTGTGTAGTTTCGAAT
>JAIYDG010000011.1 GCA_027487625.1 Bacteroidota bacterium | reverse complement strand
TGAAGGACTCGAACCTTCGACCTACGGGTTAGAAAACCGTTGCTCTATCCAGCTGAGCTAAGAGACCATATATTTTGTTTTTAACGAGACAAAATGAACTCAATTTCGAACCTTCGCCCGCCGTTGGGCGGATTAGAAAACCGTTGCTCCGATTCAACATGTAAGTTGAATCTACGAGACCATATATTTTGTTTTTAACGAGACAAAATCAACTCAATTTCGAACCTTCGTCCGCCAGCTGGCGGATTAGAAAACCGTTGCTCCGATTCAACATGTAAGTTGAATCTACGAGACCATTGATTTTTTTACGGGATGCAAAGAAAGTATTTTTTTTAGTTTTGTCAAAATAAAATTGAAAATGATAGATATTAACCTTCAGTTCAATTTAAAATCGTTATTAAAATAATATTAAAGGAAATTCAGTATTTACAGGGGTTTAGGCGAATTATTAAGGGTGTTTTAAGTAATTTTATTGAATTCAAAAATTAACTTGCAACATGCCAAATTTTAAAATTAAACCAACACAATTTGTTCTGTTTTTAGGTTTGTTTTTCTTTTTTCAATCCGGATTACTTGCTCAATCAGAGATAAGTAGTGAGGTAGAATTCGTTTCACCAAAACCTAATTCCATTTATAATTTTCCATCAACCAATATTATAATCACCTATCATTCGGAATTGTTAAATACAAACAATTTGAAGTATTCTTTTGAAATCAGGTGTAATGGAAAAATTATTCCATTTAAAGTAATTGTAAGTTCTAAACGTACAATTATACTAAAACCCCTTTTTGATTTACCTCCAAATCAAAAAATTATAATTAAGCAAAATAGAACTTTAAACTTGGCGAATAAGTCAGTAGTAAAACAATTTTCTTTTAATTTTAAAACGACACAAAATCTCAATATTGGTTTTGTAGACAATGGTAAATTCAAAGAAAATTTAGAAAAACTTGTAAAAGAGGGAAAGCAGAAAATTGAATTTGGAGCAGGAATTCAAAATCCTTTAGATCAAAAGCTTTCTAAACAAATTCCATTAGTAGTTAGAGAAAATAATTTGGGCACCCAAAAAAGATTTTATTTTACAACAACCATAAATTATCAATTATCTACTAAAAATAGGATGATGATAATTAACGAGGATGGAAAGATAGTTTTTGAAAGATTTACGCCTAATTACTGCTTAGATTTTAAACAAATAGGCACTAATAGATTTTCATACTACGATTGGAAAGATACTTGCTATTATATTTTAAATGAAACCTTTGAGCTAGTGGATACTGTGAGAGCAGGAAATGGATTGGTAACAGACAATCACGATATTCAAATGGATGCACAAACTGGGAACTATTGGGTTATTGCACAACAAGTAGTTTCTATGGATTTAAGTCAAATTGTTGTTGGCGGCCAATCAGATGCCAGAGTTTTAGGAATGGTTATTCAAGAAATAACTCCTCAAAAAGAGGTAGTATTTGAATGGAAATCATTGGATTTTATTCCAGTTCGAGATGCTGTAAATATCGATTTAAATAATCCTGGAATAATTGATTATATGCATACAAATTCCATTGATTTAGAATCTGATACTAGTTTTTTAATCTCTTCAAGGCATTTAAATGAGGTAACTAGAATTAACAGAAAAACAGGAAATGTGATGTGGCGGATGGGTTTAAATTCAGCTAGTAAAAGTTTTAGGTTTGCAAACGACCCTGAAGGTTTTACCTATCAACACGATGCAAGAAGATTATCGAATGGGAATATTTTAATTTTTGATAATGGAAATTTCAAACCAGGAGAAAGATATTCTAGAGTTGTTGAATATCAGATAGATGAAGTCAATTTGGTAGCTACAAAAGTTTGGGAATATAAAAGTAATGATGCCATTGTAAGTGATTTTATGGGCGGAGCACAACGCCTTCCAAATGGAAATACTGTTATTGGTTGGGGAGGTACAATTCCTACTTTTACAGAAGTTAATTCTGATGGTCAAGTAGTTTTTGAAGCTAGCACACCACTTTGGAGTGTAAGTTATAGGGCTTATCATTTTGATGTTGAAACTATTTTGAAAAATGTAGGAATACAAAATTCACTAAATGATACAATTGAGTTTTGTAATGAGGATTCAATCAGCATACTTTCTAATATTAATAATTGGATAAGGGCCAATTTTGATGGAAATACACCAGATTCTTTAATTCAAGTAAATTTTGATGATACCAAAGAATTTAATGTGATTACTTGGAATCCTATTAATGGAAATGATATTTATTCTTTTAGTAAACATCAAATTCAATTTAACTATGCATTTTTAAATCAAAAAGATACTACAATTTGCTCTGATAGTAGAATTTTTCATGTTTCAGTCGAAAACAATTGCTCAAATATAGAATATCTTTGGTCGAATGGCTCAACAGAAAGTTCAATTAATATAGACCCAAGTTTAACCGGCTCAGCAAGTTATTGGGTTAGAATTGGTAATGCACAATTCTCTAATATTGATTCTTTTCACCTTGAAATTTCAAAAATGCCACCTTACGAAATTTTTGGTAAGGAGAATTTTGATAAGCCCTTTGAAATAGCAACCTATTCAGTTCCTTTTGATCCAACATATAACTATAAATGGAATGTAACTAATGGTAATATTATTTCTGGATATGCTACAAATGCAATTCAAGTTCAATGGGGAAAAAGTGATTCAAGCCTTATTTATTCAACAATAATTAATCAGTTTGGTTGTAAGTCAAATTCAAAACATACTGTTCAATTGCCATCTTCTACAAATGGAATATCAGAGAATGAATTTGATTTATTTAATGTTTATCCAAATCCTTTTCTGGATAAATTAACAGTTGATATTTTCGATTCAGGAGAATTGAATTTAATTGATGAACTTGGGAAGATCGTTGTTACACAAAATGTAACAAAAGGAGATTCTACTGATATTAATACTGAGTTACTTCAGCCTGGTCTTTATATCTTACAAATAAAAAACACAAAAGGAGTTTCACAAACAAAACTTCTTAAATCTAAATAATAAAAAGAGGCTGTTTCATAAAATGAATCAGCCTCTTTTTTTTGAAAAAGTACCTCAGAATTTTTCTTTTTCGATACAATTGTTCGTCATTTTAGCTATTAATCGAATCTCTTTTTAAGCATTATAAATTCTAAAAACTTTGAATATGCTTAGTGATAGTGCAAGCCAAAATCCTAGCATTAATTCATATGGATTTTCTAAAAATATAAGGGAAATCAAACTTATTGGAATTAACCATAATACTATTTGATGAAGAATGGTTTTAACATCACTTTTAAAAGCCAGAATAATATTTGTGATGCCAAGAATTAAATAAATTAAAATGGGTAGGAATTTTAATAAATCAAAGCCAAACCATATGTTTTTTAATTCAATGCTATGTTCAAACCATTTTAGGATAGCAGGTTTTATTTCCTCTTTTGCAATTTTTGATTTTATCCTTAAGATTTCTTCATTTAACGAATCAAGGTTTGTAGTAGATATTTTTAGTGAATTTAATTCATTCAATAATTCCATTTCACTTATATTATTGGTTTTCGAATTCCATACTGAGTTATTAATAAATGGTAGCAGTAAACATGCGATGATTCCGAAATTTAATAAGTGATTCATAATTGTTTTAGGCTAAATCCTGGCATAATTCAATTAGCACACCATTGCTGCTTTTTGGATGCAAAAATACAATTAACTTATTGTCGGCTCCTTTTTTAGGTTCTTCATTGATAAAAACAAAATTAGCTTCTTTTAATCGTTTTATCTCAGCGTGAATATCAGTAACTGCAAAAGCAATATGGTGTATACCTTCTCCCTTTTTTTCAATAAATTTAGCAATTGGACTACTTTCATGAGTTGCTTCAAGTAGCTCAATTTTATTTGGTCCACATTCAAAAAAGATGGTTTTTACATTTTCACTTATTACTTCTTCTTCTTTGTAGGCAGGACTATTAAATAAAGCTGTAAATAAATCTTTACTTTTTTGTGCATCTTTTACTGCAATTCCTAAGTGTTCTATTTTATCAAACATATTATTCTTCTAAATGTAAAGTGTAAGTTAATACATAGCCATCAAAAATTTCATATTTTATATCAAGTAGCGTGGGTGAATCAGATTTTAAAATGGAGCCATGAATTAAACCTTGTTCTTTAATTTCAAATGGATGAATTAACATATGCTCTTTAAAATCCATCGACTTTCTGCCATAAACTTTATACAATGTTTCTTTACATGACCAAATTAAGGTTCTGTATAGAGTTGTATTTGATTTCATACTATACTGATTTTCCTCTTCATTCATGTATTTGTGGCTCACTCTATTTACTCTTTCATCAATTTTTTCTAAATCAATGCCAGTTTCTAAATGAGGACAAACAAATATTGCTGCATATTCAAATGAATGAGTTATGCTAATGAAATAGGGTTTACCGTTTACTTTTAAAAAGGGTTTATTAAAACTGTCCTTATGGATTTCAAAATTACTTTCTTTAAAAATTTGTTGAAGTAAAACCCTGCTAGCAAACCAGTGTATTCCAACTGATTCTGTTGGATTAATAACTTTTGAAGGTTCAATTAATTTGTCACCTAACAATACTTCTAATTCAGATTTCTTTTCAGTTATTTTCCAAATGGCAATTGTTGAATATTGACCTATTTTGATTATTCTTTCTAATGGCATTTTTTTCTTCTATGTTAAACTTTAAATATCATTCTTCACTTTGTTATTAGAAAAAGAATCTAATTTTGCCTCCATGAAAGTTTTGACAAAAAACAAGTTTATAGGCCACAAAGATGCTATCTTTTCTTTAGGAATTGATATTGGAGAGGATGTTTTTTATTCAGGTGCAGGTGATGGTTATATTGTTGAGTGGAAACTGGATGGAAGTGCTGATGGCCGGTTATTATGCAGAGTAAACAGACCAGTTTACTGTTTTTGTATTTTAAAGGAAATGGGATTGCTGCTTGCTGGAACCGCATCTGGAAATTTGCATGTAATAGATTTAAAAAAGTCAATCGAACTTAAGAATATTGAAGCCCATAGTTTGGGTTTATATGATATGAAGGTTTCAGGTAATAAGCTTATTACAGCTGGTGGAGATGGACTTGTGAAAATTTGGAACTTAGATAATCTTGAATTATTACAAAATCTTAATTATTCTGATAAATCAGCAAGAGTTATTGCCCTTAAGGAAGATATGTCGGGTTTTACAATTGGCTACAGTGATTGCTTTATAAGAGAATTTATCTGGGCTGAACCTGCTTTCAGAATTGAAGAATTTAAGGCTCATGAAAATTCAGTTTTTGCATTAGCTTATAATAAGCAAACCAGAAATTTATTAAGCGGTGGAAGAGATGCCATGCTAAAACAATGGAATAAAGCTAATTTAATAAATGATATTCCAGCTCATAATTACCATATCAATGATATTAAGTTTAATCCTTCAGCAAGCTTACTTGCAACAGTAAGTATGGATAAAACTTTGAAAATTTGGGATTCAACAACTTTAAACTTATTAAAAGTTGTTGATAGATTTAAACAAGAGGCGCATACCAACTCTGTAAATAAAATAATTTGGCTAAATGAAAATGAGCTTATCACTTGTGGAGATGATAAGCTCATTTTTCAATGGGAAATTATTGAAAATTAGTCTTCTTTGCTTTTATCTCCTACAAAATTATCATGTGGGAATTTAAACAATACATTAAAGGTTGTTAATGAACCATAAATTCTGGTAATATACTGTTGCATGTTAACCTTTTCTTCATCAGTCATTTTATCGTTTGAGTTGATTCTTTGTTCCATAACTCTCAATCGGTCTCTGAGCATCACTATTTTGTGAAAGAAGGTATCAATAGGGATTTCCTTGTATGCCATGTTTTTATCTCCAGGTTGCAGAATCATTTTCCCACCTGTCCATTTACCATGTAAACTAACATGTTCAGGAACTTCTGTCCAGCGACGAAGAATGCCAATTAGAGTTTTTTCCATTTCAGCACTACTAATAAGGTCTTCAGGAGCATCAACACCATCAATAATTTCCATGCTATGTTGAAAACGAGAAATTTCTTTTGGTCCTTCCTGAATAAAGGTTACTTTGTAAGTTTCTGATTTTACATTTGTTATAACTCCATCGCCAAATTGATGGTGGCGAACTCTACTTCCGATTCCTAAATTTGATGCTTCACTCATAATTATGATATTTGGATAACAAAATAAATTGATTTTTCATTTAAAAAACTTTTAAATACTTAAAATTGCAATATGATCCTATCAGACAAAAGAATTTTAGAAGAAATCGAGGCCGGAAATATTCTAATTGAACCATTTAGAAAAGAATGTTTAGGTACCAATAGTTATGATGTTCATCTTGGACGTTATTTTGCTACCTATAAAGACAGAGTTCTTGATGCTCGAGAACATAATAAAATTGAGACCTTTGAAATTCCAATGGAAGGTTTTGTTTTACAGCCAAATACCTTGTATTTGGGAGTTACTGCCGAATATACAGAAACACATAAACATGTGCCTTTTTTAGAAGGAAAATCCAGTACTGGTCGTTTAGGAATAGACATTCATGCAACAGCTGGTAAAGGAGATGTGGGATTTTGTAATACATGGACATTGGAAATCAGTTGTGCTCAACCAGTAAGGATTTACGCGGGAATGCCAATTGGACAACTTATTTATTTTGTGGTTGAAGGAGAAATTGAAACCATGTATAACACTAAAAAGAATGCTAAATATAATAAAAGAGGAGTTAAGCCAGTAGAAAGCATGATGTTTAAAAATAAATTTTAACAAAATAATTACAATGATGTCACGTTAAAGCGTGACATTTTTTTTACATGAAAAATACAAATAGGACCATTTTTTTCTTTATTACTGTTTTGTTTTGGAGCATAGCAGGTTTTTCACAAGAAAAAGTGAAACATACCATAAGTGGCTATGTAAAGGAAAAGGGAAGTGGAGAATTACTGCCAGGAGCAAGTGTAGCCATTCCTCGCTTAAAAACGGGAACTGTTACCAATAACTATGGTTTTTTCTCAATTACAATTCCGAGTGATTCAATTGAAATTTTAGTAAGTTATGTTGGTTATTCTCCAAAAGCATTTAGATTTAATTTAAATGAGGATAAGGAGTTAAATATTGAACTTGAAACAAATAAAAATTTAAAGGAATTGGTCGTTGTTTCAACTAAAACATATCAGAAAATTTCCGATAACTCAAGAATGAGTACAATTGAAATCCCTGTTCATCAAATCAAAGAAATACCGGCACTTTTAGGAGAAAAAGATGTATTAAAGGTTATTCAACTATTACCTGGTGTGCAGAAGGGTGGCGAAGGAAATTCCGGTTTATATGTTAGAGGAGGAGGTCCAGATCAAAATTTAATAATGTTGGATGATGCTATTGTTTATAATGCGTTTCATTTATTCGGTTTTTTCTCATTATTTAATGGTGATGCTCTTAAATCAATTGAACTAACTAAAGGTGGATTTCCTTCAAGATATGGTGGTAGATTAAGTTCTGTGCTGGAAATGCAAATGAAAGATGGAGATAAAGAAACCTTACATGGTGAGGCTGGTATTGGTTTATTGTCTTCAAGATTGGTGCTAGAAGGTCCAATTATAAAGAAAAAGTCCTCATTTCTTGTATCAGCAAGACGCACCTATTTTGACATTCTCACATTACCATTTCAAACTTCTGGGGAACAAGTAGGTTATTATTTTTATGATTTGAATGCAAAAGCAAATTATGAGATTGATGATAAAAATAAACTTTTCTTAAGTGGTTATCTTGGAAGAGATAAGTTTTATTTCAAATCATCTTATGGAAATGGAAATACTGATATAGGTAAAATGTCGTGGGGAAATGCTACTGGGACATTAAGATGGAATCACTTGTTTAATGGAAGATTGTTTAGTAATACGTCACTAGTCTTTAGTAATTATGATTTTGGAATAGGTCAGGAAACTGATTTTGATAACCAAAAGTATAAATTGGAATATTCATCAGGAATTAGAGATTTATCTCTTAAATATGATTTGGATTATAGGCCTTCTCCAATGCATACTATTAAGGCCGGTGCATTATTTATCAGACATACTTTCACACCATCTGCTGTTGTATATGTAGATAATTTCGCAGGAATAAATGAAAACAAAAAAAGTCAAATTGGTTCTTGGGAAAATGCAATTTATGCAGAAGACGATATAAAAATTGGGCAAAGAACAAAGATTAATGCGGGCTTAAGAGTTTCTCATTTTGTCGCCAATAAAAACAACTATGTCAATTTAGAGCCTAGGGTAAACGCCCTATATATGATTAAGTCAGATTTATCTGCAAAAGCATCATATGCAGTGATGAATCAATATGTTCATTTATTAACAAATACAGGATTAGGTTTGCCAACAGATTTGTGGGTTCCTGCAACAGACATTCTAAAACCTCAAAATAGTTGGCAAATTGCAGGTGGTTTTGCTAAAGATTTTATTGATAAAGAAGTTTTATTAAGTATTGAAGGATATTACAAGGAATCTAAAAATGTAATTTCATATAAGGAAGGAGCAAGCTTCTTAGAAGTTACTGGAGATGCTTCTGCAGAACAAAGCGAAAATTTTAATTGGGAAGATAACATTACTGCAGGAAGAGGATGGAGTTATGGAGCTGAATTTCTTCTTCAGAAAAAAGCCGGAAAATTTTCAGGTTGGATTGGTTACACTTTATCATGGACTCAATTGCAATATGATGAATTAAATTTTGGAAAGAAATTTTGGGCCAGATACGATAGACGTCATGATATTTCTCTTGTAGGAATTTGGAAAATCAGAGAAATGACAGATGATAGAAATGGGATAACTTTAAGTGGTACATGGGTTTATGGAACAGGAAATGCAATAACAATGCCTATTGCTGAATACAATTCTCCGGTTCACAATCCTGGAATTTCAAGTGGAAACAATTTTTTCGGAAATTATGTATCTCAATATACAGGAAGGGGTGAGTTTAGAATGGCTCCATACCACAGAATGGATTTAGGTCTACGAATTACAAGAAAATTCAACAAATACAATCGAACAGTTGAACTCAGTGTATATAATTTATACAACAGGTTCAATCCATTTTTCTACTATATAGGTTATGAAGATTCTTTTGGATTTGGTACTTCACAAAAAAGAGTTTTAAAACAAGTGACCTTATTTCCTTTAATTCCAAGTATCTCTTATCACATTAAATTCTAAAACATGAAAAATCTATTTAGAATATTTATTTTAATTATCAGTTTTGGTTTTGGTTCTTGTGATAGGTTAGTAACTAACATTGATCCTCCAAAAGCAGAAAAGGAACTTGTGTTATTTGCATTCCTTTCTCCTGAAGCATCCAATATAACTGCTGAATTATCTTATTCAAGTCCGGTTTTTGGAACAAATAATCTGGGTGAAATTGATTTTATTTCCAATGCAATTGTAATCATAAGTAATACTGAAGGTAATTCAGATACTTTAAAATACGATTCAACAAAAAAAGCTTATGAAACTCAATCAGCATTTAAAATTGAGCCTGGTAAGACTTATAAAATAAGAGCCTCATTTGATGGGAAAAATGCTGAAGGTACTACCACTGTTCCTAATCTAGCAGTAGAGATTGATACCATTGATGTTTTTAAATTCATCGGATCGGAAGGTGAAAGTAAAATTAAGATTAAAACTAATTGGGATGACCCAGGCAATGACAAATTTTATTATAGATCGTTTATCGAACAAGTGAATAGTACTGGGTCAGGAGAAAAGTATGCTTATGAAGTTTGTTCTGAGTTTATTTCCAATTCTGGAAAAGAAGGAAAAAAAATGAACAGTATTTGTGAGAGTTATTATTATGATGATGGGAGCTCAAGTACAAGAACTATGAATGTTTATCTTTTAACCACAGATATACATTATTATGAGTACAATAGAAGAAGAGTTAATTATTATGGAGATGATCCATTTTCAGAACCTGTTCCTCAATATATGAATGTTAAAGGAGGGTTAGGAGTTGTTTCATCTTATAGAATGACAAAACTTGAAATAAGGCCATAATTAAAGATTTTCTGTTCTTAATTTATGTAAAACAAAGTGCCAGAGTACGATACCGGCACTAACAGAAACATTTAACGACTTTTTTTCTCCGAATTGAGGAATTTCTAAGTGATTCTCACACAAGGCTAAAATTTCAGGATTTACGCCATCTACTTCATTTCCAAGGATTAATAAATAATTTTTGGAAATGCTAGGGGAGAATGAATTTAATGAAACACTCAAGGAGCTTTGTTCTATAGCAAGAATTTCATAACCATCATTTTTTAATTCATTAATAACATCAATTGGATTGTTTTTGTACGACCATTCAACTGTTTCAGTCGCACCTAATGCCGTTTTTTGAATTTCTTTATTAGGTGGACAAGCACAAATGCCTGTTAGCCAGATTTTTGAAACTCCAAAGGCATCAGAACTTCTGAAAATGGAACCAATATTTAATGCCGACCTTACATCGTTTAGTAGTACTTGTATCATTTTATTTTTGCAAATTAAATTTTAAAATGAGAAAGGATGATAATTTGCAATATTTTTTTTGGTGATTTATAATTCTTGGATTATGATTAAAACTTGGGGAAAAATTTAAAACTACATCATTAAAATTGGCATTCACAGATTTTTCGTTAAAATTTTATATTAAAAGTAAAAAATTTAGTT
>JAIYDG010000297.1 GCA_027487625.1 Bacteroidota bacterium | reverse complement strand
TAAGAAGACGGTTATCGTCCAAGACAGTGTTGAGGTTTTCTATCCACGTCGAGTCAAGAGGTCCATCAAATAGAATCCATGTCGTGCTTGCCTTTTGGCGCATTGCCTTTCTCCATATGGCAGTGAGAACACCATCAGTCCAATCGGCAGATGTTGAATTGACAAACCCAAACAGCGTGTTGTTGCTGATGGCTTTGGGATTGATCTTTGCCATTCTGTGTGGTGTTCCGATATCTGACAACGTTTTGAGCAAAATATCGACAGCTTTGGACTTTCCAGACCCTGTTGGGCCTACTATGATGACGCCATTTCGAGAGGATGAGAGGTCGTGTATTTGCATGATTTTTTCGACCCAATCTGCCGAAGCGACAAGACCAGCACCCAGGATTGCAGACTTTACTCCCTGCTCAAGCTTTTCATTTCGAAGCTTCTCAACGCGCACCATTGGGAATATGTCTGACAGAAGCGATAGGAACAGAGGAATGTCTTCGGGTAGGAGGCGAGTCATGTTTGTGTCTCGAATAACCCGCAGGAAGATGGATGTTTCGTACGCCGCAGATGATATCGTGCGTCTTGCTGCTGATAAAAGGCGTAGAATGAAAAGGATATTGCGAAGACCAAAGTCATAATGTGGTGCCTTGGAGAGTTGTTGTTCGCACAAAGTGTAGAGTGTGTGGAACTTTTTCGCAAGATTTGCATGGTCTTGGAATCCGATGGATGCCAACTTTGTTCGAATGATGGTCAAACGATCAGGAGAAATGATGGCTATGGAGCGGAAGAGAGACTTTAAGTTTTCTGGGAGCTCTTGACGAGCAGAATAACCAGGGTTCATGGTGATGAATACAGCAAGCCTATTGTCTAGTTTGACGTTGGTGCCATCAGTGAACATTAAGCTTGATCGCTTTTCTCGGAGTGACTGGAAGATCGTTTGAAGCAGTTGCGCCATCACAGATAAAACAGAGAGCTCCACTCGATTGATCTCATCCAGTACAACCCACGCACCGAGGCGACAGATTCCCTTCAAAAGTCGAGAGGTTGCTCGAAACTCTTGGCTCTCGGAGCAATTAAAGACAACAGTGAATTTTCCAATGCTTCTTGCTAGATCTTTGACGGTTTCTGTCTTTCCTGTCGCAGCAGGGCCTGTAGGTGCTCCACCCATAAAGGAACCGATTGCCTGTGTCATTGCAACATAGCAACGATCTGTCAACGGCGTTTTGACAAGTCTCTCACGACAACCAATGTATTCGTAGCAATAAGGGATCTCTTGATCTAGAATATGGGCTTCCAAGCGATCGAGTTCCATCTTCCAAGTCATGCGGAATTGTTTGATCCAGTCGAATTCGGTGGGTTCTTTGACTCTCTTTCTGATGAGTTCATCAAAACAATCTCGCTGATGAAGTTGAACAACAGCCAGAACCTCTAGCTTTGCACGGGCTGTTTGTGAGGATTCACGAGAAATGAGCCCTGTAATTTCACTCAAAATACTGGAACATCTCTTGAATGCATTAGTCACAGCATTCTTTTCCGTCTTTGATTTAACAATTGACTGAATGGTTTCTGTGGACCAGATGAGCTGCAGCGCGATGATGCCTACTTGCGCGATGTATTTTTCAACAATCTCTCCAATGGACATGTTTCCATAGTTTTGAGCCATGTCACGGACTTGTATGCGAACGTTGCGCCGGATTTCTTCATCAAGATGGCTCAGATAGTCTTCCACTTGCCCTTCAGGGAGAACTTGATCTACAAAAGTGAGAACTTCACCTTCAAAGGATGTAAGGCCAAACATAGGGCGCATTCCGGCTCTGTCCAGCATGGGCTTGGTGTTCATGGCTTGGACATTCTCGAATAGAGACTGGAAGTGTGCTTGAATGTTGTTGGGATCGGCACCTTGGCTGAGTATTTCGAGTAGGCTGGCATCAGAGACAAAGTAGAACCGTGGGAAAACAGCTCGTTTCAGTTCCATATATCCAGTGAGGCTCTTTTGGCAGAGCTCAAGCTGCTCGAGAAGATGAGGGAGAAGCGACCTCAAGGAGTCGTTGCCAACACAGGCATGTACGACGTTGCGGGTTTCGAATAGGCGATGCATAACCTTTTCCCAATTCTTGTCGATATTCATAAAACGCTTGGATTCTTGAGGAAGTTGACGTGAAATGTCTCCAGTCGTAAACACGGACTCGAGGTAACTCCACTTTGATTGCACGGTGAGGAGTTGCTCAATGATCTCTGTGATATTTGACAGCTTTGCCATCCATGCATTCACAATCTCTTTGAAGGGTAGTATGTGGCGAGAGGTGAGCATCGTTCCAAGGGTCATTGAGCTTTCATCCAAGAGTTCTAGGATCTCGTCCGTTTCTTGGGATTTGAGCAAAATGGGTCCCCTGTTTTTGAATGGAGTGAAAGTAAAAACTTGATCGACCCAATGCTCTTCTATGTTTTTAATCTTTACTTCAATGGCTTGTTCATTCTCGGCACCGCCGATGATTTCGTCAATTTCATCCTTGTGGCTCGAAGGATCACCCTCCAGAATCATGCCGAGAGTCATGCTATCATAGTCTTGTCGGGTGCTCTTGTTTGTGATCTGAATGATCTGAATCCAATGGCGTGTTCGAATGCAAGGGTTTGATAGTCTCTCGAGGATGGGCAAAAATCCAGAATATTCATCTAGCATGCGCTGGATCTCTTTGGAGACATCCCAATCCCGAACGGCTTTGGGCAACTTTTTGAGGTTGGTGCGATATTCATCCATCTTGCGAATGATTTCCTGGATTCGGAGGTCTTTCCAAACAGTTCCATTCCAGAGTGCGGTGCTTTCCTTGATGTCGTTGAGGAGCTCGTAGACACTATGCAACAGTTGAAGTTCCTTCTTGGTGCGGGATAATTCAGGATAGTCTGTTCTTGGCAGGCCAAACAGTTCTTCTCCAGATATATAAGCTTCCCATTTGCGTTGGCGCTCATCAAACATTCGCTGGAAGAATTTAAGTCGCTCCACTGCCTCTTCTTGTTTAAGTCCAGCAACGGATGGACCATTTGCATCATAATCGTTACGAAATTGAATTACATCGACTTGGAATGCTTTGATGTTTCTGATCAGGTCGCGTTTGAAGGTGATTTGAAGTTGTTGCACATGGTCAAAGGCTGCTTGGGATTCAAGTCGAAGAGATTTCCATCGGGGTCTCAAGTCGGAAACTAACTCAGCCTCTTCTTTCGAGACACGAACTTCATATTTGCTGAGGAGGTTGTACATGTCCTCCACAGGAGCGAAAAAGACATCAATTTCCGCTTCTTTTTCTCGGATATCACGCAACACAGAAAGGATTGCACGGAGATCTTCAATGTCGTGTACTTGTCTCTTTAGTTGAAGAGATGTGTCTGACATGAAGCGAATGGCAACTTGTAGATCTTCGTGGGCTTGTTTGTGAAGATTCTTTGCATATTGTGCTTTCCAACTGGCAGCCTCGGCTTTGAGAGAATACTTTAATGATTGTGTGTGGAGAGAGAGTGCCCCTATGACATGAACGGGAGAAATCTGTGCTATCTGTTGCTCCACACCAAGGTATTTTTTCATCTCTCCTTCAAAGGCTTCTAACGTGGGATTACTTTGTACAAACTCAGAGTATGCATGGTGCATATCTTCTTTCCATAGATAATTGTATTGTCGGAAGGTTTCCAGATAGTCATAAACTTGCTTCTTTAGGCCTTCAATGCTTCCAGTCAATAATAGAATCATACGCACAACGGCTTTGTCACGGGCAATTAGATCATAAAAGGTGTCCAGGTGAGATGATCCAGCAATCGGCTACAGAAAAGTAGACAAGGGATATTCATATTTGTATGGAGAGGAGGTATTTTTTAGGGGAAAATACGATAGCAGGGGAATTACTATGAAGGGATTTCATGGGTAAAGACAAAGGGGATGTAGTTGTTTTATTGGAAGAGAGGGAGTAAATTACCTGGCCCCATAGTTTAAGATACTTTGTGGACTTTAGGATTGAAATGGATACGGCGTTGATTGTTGCTTGGACATCATCAATTGAAGGATTGACACTAACTTGGGGGATTGTAAGCTCAACATCAACATCAAAGAAAGGACGTTGGACATAGAAAAACCCGGTGGACTGTCTGGAACCAAGGCGACGCTTGATACTATTGAGCGAGTTTC
>JAIYDG010000367.1 GCA_027487625.1 Bacteroidota bacterium | reverse complement strand
GATTCTCTGATCTCCAGAACATAATCTGGCTGTAGCACTACATAGATTTGGTCAGGTAGATCACCCGAGTCTATAGTTCCCATTGGTTTAGCTTTAACAGTGATCAGATCTTGACGGCAATTAATTCCACTGAATGTCGCGCCTAATACTTTCTCAGTATCAATCCCAAAAATGTAATGGTCGGACATATATTTTCTCAACTTATCAATGCTAATCGAGTGGAAATTAGACCCATGAATACCAAGAGATTTTTTGAGCTGATACAGCTGCTCAGCTCCTGATCTAGTAGGAAAGATTGGAAAAGGCTTATTTCCTACAAGAACTTGCATCTCTAGTTCGGCATTGCTATTATAAAGCTTGTCAGATTTAAAACCCATCATCATAGGGTGGTAGAAGGTGTTCCAAGACTTTTTCATTAAAGCTCTTGAGTCAGCTGCATTTGCATAGGCAATTGTTGATTTATCAAAGTTAACAAAGATTGATTTAAGACGACTGCAAGACCTAGTAATATTACAGGCAATTGTTCCGTTGGCGATGGCTTGTAGCTGAGTGATATAGCTTGTGTAGTTGATAGGGATAGGGTTTTGATGCATGAGATGGTTTGCATATTCGTTATGAACGGCTGAGGCAAGCTCAATAACATCTGCCTTGATTTGACAATCTTCGAGTTGCCATTGTTGTGATGTGTTTCCACTTGTGAATACAGTTCCAGTCGCTGCAGAGGCGATTGGCTCCAGTGCGTCGGTCACCAGTTCGAATTCAACAGTCAGAGGGCACCATTGTAAGGGGATATATTTGTTTTGGTTGAAAAGACCAAACAGAGGCTTGAAGCAGACAGTTTTCTTACCGTTCCCTGGTATACCTGTCCCTAGCCATTGACTAAGTGCCTTTACATCAGTTTGAGAAGTTTGTCCAAAATCAACTTTGTCATAGACATCATCAGAGTCCCAAGTCCCACCAAAGCCCTCTACATTGCAATCATTTTCGCGGTTTGCCTTTGAGGTTAGCAAGTGCAACATCTCATGAACGCGGTTAGAATAATCAATATCTTCAATAATAGCACCTGCACCAGTATATAATCGGCACCTTCTAAAGAACGCCCAGGGACCACCAATGGGCCACAGGAACTTGTTTTCATTATTTTTGAGGGTAAACATAAATCTCACCGTTGATGGATCCAAATATTGACCAGTTCCAGAAAGCACGAACCTGACGACCCTGCTACCTGTCCCTGATACATAAATGTTAGAGCCTTGAGCATTATAAGAAACCGATTGACGACTTTGAACATAATTAGCTGTTGGATCAATCTTATATGAGAGGGAATCAATCATTTCATCTTCTACTGTTCCGTTGGCGTAAGTCTCCATTATATAATATACTAATCTAAATTTATTTTTATTTTTGGCTTTTTAATACATTAATTTATGTTTTTTCACGGACGCCTCTACGAACATCATTTATAGCATTTTCTAGAACATTATGTTTTTCTAGAACTTTATTTTTTATTTCATCATAATTCTTAAATGTTTTCATAGCTTGATCATGAATTGCATTTCCACCAGTAAACTCATTGATATATGGAGCTAAAGCCCCATAGACTGTTTTGGCTATTTTGAAACCATTATCTACAGTGCTAAATACATTTTTTGCACCGTTGTAAAAGCTTCCTATATGCCCTTTTGCTATCTTGAAAGCCCTTTCCACTTGATTTCTAGAAATTTTACCAAACATTTTATATATTAAATGTTTAGAAAATTATAAATATTTGTTTCTATAATAAAGTTGCACCTATAGCCATGGCAGGTCCTATAGTTTGTATTCCTTGATATATAGATCTTCCTACATCAAAGATACCCTTGGCGGCTGTCGCAAAGGCTGCTACATCTTTTACCTTTTCACCGATCTGTTGAAGCATCGACGGTCTATACTTATGTCTAGGAAAGTTATGTAGATGTGCCATTTTATATATAGTTTAGTAAGAAAATAATATATTTATCATTAATATATAATATGTCTTTACCAATTAGCAAGATCTATGTAGATTCAAGATGGTGCACCAGTGATAGCGTAAGCTCTTCAAATTTTAAGGTCCAGCTACCAGCCACTCTACAGTGTCCAGATAACACAGTATTCTTTATTAATGATGTTTGCATCCCTCATTCCTGGAAGACCGTAGAGGAAAATATAAATGATACCCTCTATGTAATGAAGGTAAACCCTTCTCCTACATCAGCTGCTAATACATACATTGGCTATTTAGTTAAACTGGCTTCAGGAAACTACACACCTAAAACATTTGCTACAGAACTACAGGCTAGATTACAAGAGGGCGTTAGCTCATCGTTTTTAGTGTCTGTTGATAGCACCTCTGCTAACAGTGGTATATCTATACAAAACGCAGCTGCAAATTTTCAATGGAAGCTATTGACGGATGACGATTTACTGAATACAAGATATTATATGAGTAATATTTCATATGACCCTTATAAACTGATGTCCGCTAATGATATAATAAATAATGTAGAATCCGACGATGTAGTCATAGGCGGAGTTGGAAGTTCTGTTTCAGCCTATTCATCAGGCTTTTTAAATCTTAACTGGATAAATAATGTATATATCACTTCACCAAATTTAGGATCGTTTAATACTATCTTTGCTGGTAGAGGTGATAATAATATAGTCAAGAAGGTCCCCGTTCTTGTAAATTATGGCTATATGATTGTAGATCAGGTTATGAGCACCAACGATTATCTGGATTGTTCCAAACAAACTTTACAGACTATAGAATTTCATCTCAAAACTGCCAAAGGCGATTATATACCACTACACGGGGCACATGTAAGTTTTTCTATAGTTTTCAATCGTTATAATGTAAATCAGTAGAATTTCTTTTAGAATTTCTATTTAATTCGTTTATTTCTATTAGAATTTATTTCTTTTCCATATAATATATATAGAAATGGGAAAGAAATTAAATGTTGTTGATTTGAATGATACAGAAGCAAGAGCAGAGATACTGAATGAAATTTCAAAAGAAGAGCCTAAGAGCGAGGCAGTAGTTGATACTGGCTCAACCGATGATATTATTGAACAACCTAAGCCAAAGAGATCATCAAAGCCTAAAGTAGTTAAACAACCTGTAAAACCTGTCGAAGTTGTTCAAGAAGATGTTGAATATATTTCTTCAAGCGACGAGATTATTGAGAAACCAAGACCTAAGCATAAGAAAATAAAAACTGTTAAACCTGCTCCTGAACCCGTTCAAGTAGTCGAACCGGTCAAAGTAGTTGAACCTGTTAAAGTAGCTGATCCATCAGAGCCTGTAGTGATGAAAAAGAAAGAAGCAAAGATGATTGAATGCCCTACCTGCTCAAAAACTATGACTGAAAAAACTTTCAAGTATAGTCATAAGAAATATTGCCCTAAAGTTGAAAATACTATAGAACCTGCAAAGAATCCTGAACCTGAGGTAAAACAGGATGATAAAACTTTTCCTGAAGCTATAAAACTTGATTTTGCTACCATGCGAAAAATGCAAATAGAAACATTAAAGAATAGAAAAATGCAAACTGTTCAAAAAATAATGTCTAAGGCTTTTTAATAGATAATGTTGTCAAAAAGGTATCAAGTTGATGGAAGTTCTATTTTACCTAAACCCTCGTATAATGATCCACTCAAACATCTAAAAACGAGAATAAATTATCTAAACAGGGTAAAAGAATTAATTGATGGCAATAGGGCTAGAACAGCTTTAATTGATGCTAGAGAGAGAAATATCCAACT
>JAIYDG010000041.1 GCA_027487625.1 Bacteroidota bacterium | reverse complement strand
CCTGCCCTGGGCGTTGCCATCGGCGATTGCGTCCCAGAGGGCGTCGTTGATCGCTGCCGCCTGAGGGATGGACTGGCGGACGGCGTCGAGCTTCTGCTCCGCCCTTTTTGAATCGCCCCCGGCCGGAGGGGGTGGGGGCGGAGGCGGTGGGGGCTGCCCTGTCCCTGAACCGCGCCTTGGTCTTGGGGCTGCTGCGGCTGCTGCGCCTGGTGGGGGTGGTGGTGGTGGTGGTGGTGGTGGTGGGGCATTTGCTGCTGCGTCTGAACCGCGCCTTGATCTTGGGGCTGCTGGGGCTGCTGCTGGGGCTGCTGCTGGGGCTGCTGCTGGGGCTGCAATAAGTGTGGCGGGATTTGGGGCCCCTGCTGCGATTGCGGCTGCCCTGATGGCTGGATTGTTGGCACCTGACCCGTTGGCAACGCCTCCGTTGTTGGGAGTGGCACCTGCGTTGACGGGGGCTGAAAATTTGACTGAGCTGGTCTTGCTACTTGACTTTTTGGTATGTTTCCGTCCATGGCTTGTGCTTGTTGTAAAAGAGGTGCATGCATTCCTCGATTTGGATCTGCTGGCATAACTGGTTGCATTGAAATTTTATCTCCCCGTTGCACTGGCAATAAAGGTGGTGCTGGGTCTGGCTTGGTAACTTTTTTCAATGCTAGTACCTGATCAGCCAGTTGCAGTTCACTTGAAACTGAATTTAACTGCTGAGCATAATCAAATTCTTGTTGTTGAAGTCGTCCATTATTTGGCTCACGTTGTAGTTTACGTTGTACTCCAAAAAGTGCAGTTTCAATATCCTTATGTTCCTGTTGTAAATGCCTGATGTGTTCCAGTAGATCATCCTGGCTGAATTCCATTAAATTTTGTAGAAACTCGTCTCTTACCTCATTGGCTCCTGATCCACCAGCTCCTGAACCACCAGCTTGTGCTTTTCCTTGTTTTTGTCTTTGTGGATTATCCATAAATGAATTTATTTCACGTCTTTGCTGATCCCTCAGTTTTTGATATTCTTTATTTAACTTGGCCAACTCTTGTGGACTCGCTCCGCTATCTACTGCACGATTTATTGTTTCTATAATAGCTGCAATTTTTTGGTTATGTTGTTGTTTTAATCTTGCCAAATCCTGCTGATGATTACCAAAGTTTGGATCTGGAGCAAGTCGACCAACTTGATTGGCTTGTTGTTGGACTGCAGGCTGTTGTTGCATCGCAGGTGCAGCTACGTTTTGTGCAACCGCAACAGCTTGGGGCATAGGATTTTGTGGGTTGGCAATAGGTGCGACTTGCACAGCAGCCGCTCCTCCAGGTCCAGGTGGTGGCGGAGGCGGATTATTACCTGCGTTTACAGCAGCATCTTCCAACAATGCTTCAAAGTCGTCTTCTCCGTACAAAGCTATAATATACTCTGCAATATCCATCATAGTTGTTTCTCTGTTATGTTGTCTGAGAATGTCTGCATCAAGATTTCTGCGTTTTTCGCTGTGAATGTCGATGATTTCTGACTCGATAAAGTATTTGTAATAATACTTCAATTCCACATTTGTGGTTGGTCCCAAATACAACATATTAACCAACAGCCGCATGATATCCAAATATCTATCTACAACTTCCATAATCTCCTCTTTTACACCAGGCAATCTACTGTAATTGTGCCCGTGTACATATCCAGCAGGTGCGTCCTGTCCATTCAACGTTCTGTATACACTTCTTATGCCAGGCATGTCCATTTCCTCTGGTTGACCCAACGCAAATTTAATATATCTGTGATGCCTCAGACGTTCTTGGGTTGCTGCATCAAATTGCATACGCATTTCGTTTAATTGATCATTTTTCATTTTAATTAGCCGCTCGATTCTCATGGCTGAGGCACTGTCTCCTCGAGCTCTTGCATCCTCATAATCTATATCTAACTGTCTGATATCTTCCTGTAGCCGCTTCACACGCCTTCTGGCATCACCGGTCATGTTCCCAAGGCCAGGGACCCATGATGCTGATGTCTCGAATTTGGGTGGCGCGCCTCTTTGCCGATTGTAAACTTTATTTTGAATTCGGTCTATACCAGACATTGTTTAGTAACTGTTAAGAAAAAATTCTAATGTATGTTTATAATAATCTACAATGGCATCTTCAAATCGTGAATTGCACTCTAACATGAGGGCTAAAGATGATGAGGGAATGGCCCCTTTCCAGTCTCTAGCTTTTGTTGATCCGGATTTGATTCCCCGTGAGGTTGATCGTTTGTACCCGGCAGAATTTGAGAGAAATCGTGATGCTGAAAAAGAAGGAAAGATGCAGCTTAAATATCAGCTCCCGGCAGAATTTGGTCAAAAGTTTCTTGAAAAGGATGATATTGATTACATTTATGACAAGGGAAAGGAGCAAGAAATGTACCAATTTGATGCATGGTATGCATCCTTGTTTGATCATTCAGATCCTGCTCAGCTTGAACTTTCAAGAAATATTAACCCATCCTGGTTTGATCGTCGCATGAGAGCAGTTGATAAATCTCTTGAAATGCAGAGAAAGGTTGCGAAAATTAAATTGTTTGGTATTCAAGATAAGGAGGATGTCATGACTACTTATGCAATTTCGACTGGACGTATTAATCCAGGTTTGTACATGACTGACTTTATGCGACCACAACAGCCTGATAGAGTGTCTGTAGTTGAGCAATACAGGCGAGGAACCTTTGCGCCCAGAACTGCAGATTCGTTCTTGCAGCCTGTGCCTCAACCGGTTGGCCCTGCGATGCCCTTGACTT
>JAIYDG010000100.1 GCA_027487625.1 Bacteroidota bacterium | reverse complement strand
GACTTCTCAGACTCAATATTGAATTTTACATCATCTTTGTCTTCTCTGCCAAGAAAATAATGCAAGATTGCTCTCTTGAACAGATAGGATTCCACAATTTGATATTCGGAATCACTACTTACGGGAATGTCGAGCCGAGTTGGCCGGCATGAAGAGTGTATGTCTTTGTGACTTGGCCTGTCTTGGTCCGCTTCTTCTGGTGATCGATCTGGATCAAGATGCGCACGATGCGATTCGATCTTCGAAGGGAGACAACCAGGCTGTTGGGGTTCATCTTGTCCTCGTTGAAATGGACAAAGTAAGACATGTCAGGGGCTTCCCACAGACTTTGGGCCACGATTTCGTCCAGGAGGAAACCATTGATGCTAAGTGTTGGAATAAAAAATCAATGTCAATTCATCAATAAAAGTGCGTAACTCGACTCATCAACAAACACAATAACCGATTGTGAGTGCTGTATTTCAACGTCAATCACTGAAACTTACACATTCTGTTCCCACAATCGATGGACTTCGTCCTGTGACCAAGTTTCGACAATCTTGCTGATCCACTCATTGGAACCATTGAGTTTTTCAAACTTTTTGCTTTCAATGAGATGAACAAGCTGGATGTCACCTATGCAAATCATGATAAGCGGACCAGACATATCCAAAATTTCATCAGAGTAAAGCACACATCTGCTTTCAAATAGTTTTCAAAAAAAATATGCATTCTACACTTACGGGACTTGGAAAAATTGTCGACCAAGCAATGTCGAAAGAAGGCAATATCGTGCTCCGCGAGAGAGCGGCCACACTTTTGGTTGGGTGACTTTTGCTTCAGAATTTCTGATGTCACGAATTGGATCATATCCGCCTGCAGGAACGAATGATGATGAGAAAATTGTTACTGAACTTTCGAACCTGAATTTTGTTTCCTTCATCAATAATAATAAAAAAAAAAATGATAAACAAAATATTAGCCGCTTTTATGAGAATGGCTTGTGACATACATCTGTCTGCGATTTTCTAACGTAATGGCTGTATCCGAAGAGAGCTTGAGGCGTGTATCGAATATGCGTCACGGTGCAGAACGGTTCCAGGGCGTGGAGCTCCCAGACACTGTGATCAGGTCGAGCCTGCAGATTTTGTGAAGATAACAGAGTCAATAACCACTTTTCAAAAGAAGATTCTAATTAACATGCTCACAACTGGGGGTTAATACATCAGTTCTTTTAACCCTTTTGTATTTTGACCATAAGTCAGCTAAAATAAGGAAGTCATGTCAAGAATCGTGTGATGTAACCAAATCAAGCTCCAGTTTGATAGAATCTGGAAAAGACAAGATACTCACGGAAATCAAGATGCCAAACACGACTTGAACAGGCATTTCGGTCGAAAAGTCGCGGAATATTTGGGTCGAGTCTTCACTGCTCATCTTCAGGCACCATGTTCCATTCTTGGTTGGAGGCGGAGTGACTTCTAAACAAGACAAGAAAATAAATGCTTATTAATTTTTGAAAGGAAGCAAGTGTTCGGGATTTGGTGATTTTTTTATGTCGATGAAACTAGCTATTATGATGGTATTTGTGAATAGCGCCACATACTCAGTGAAAACTCGGTATGATAGAGCTTGTTCATGCTCTCTATATCCACCAGGGCCTCATAAGCAGAGACGCCAGTGAATGGAAAGGCAAGTCCCTGGAAAAGAAAACATGACAATGTCAGTGAACGGGCGGACGTTCTGGAATGATCAAAGGACACATATTTGGTTCGGAACAGACGCAACAAGGAAAGGAAGAAGTGCAATAATTTCACTCACCACAGCTTTGATGATGCGATGACCCTTCGGTATAGCAACGGTTTCACGCAAAACATTCTTTTTCACATGGACGAGACCTTGGCTTGCCAAAAGACTCGCAATCGGTTCTGGTCTGAAGAAAAAACGGATCGATCAGATGATGCACGGAATCTTTATTATCCAAATGTGATTATAATTTGTTGATGAAGAATTGAGACTTCCATAGGAAAAAAAAAAGAAGAAAAAAGAAAAGGTAATTTCCAATGCAGCAATACAGCATTCTAAGCTTACCTTGGAGATATGCGCGCAAGCTTTTGCCACGGACAAGCACTAGGCCCACCGACGGCTTCCTGTATCAGATATATGTGAGCACAAGAAGTTAAATGTTTGAAAGAAAAAAAAAATTGAAGCAACAAAACTCTCGCACGACTCATATGAACCGAATATGATTGGATTTCATCACCAAAAATAACAGTATATTTCATCATGATATGTTTTCCTGCAAAGTTTAGCGAGCAAGATCCAACCTGAGTCTCTGGTTGAAGGGCAACACTTCCACAGTCTTGCAACGGCTTTGTGGAATCCTCTCGCATATCACCACTCCCATCAACAGCAAAGGCGGGGCGAAGGTCTGTCAGCAACGACGATAATGAAATTCCATTGGCGTTCATGCTGGCGATCTCCGGGAGTCGAACTGGAGCTGGCGGGCTCACTAACGAAGCAAATGCATCATCCTCAGAGAGAGCCTCTGACGAACGCACAAAAGCGTCTGTGACCATCGGCAGAAAATCAAACGGATTCAAAGACTCCCGGCATGCATTTGCCTGAGGAATGGATGCATTCATGTCAAGAGACGCAACGGCCTGTGTGATTTCCTTCTTGACTTCACTGATCCTTTGTGCAATTTGTTGCGAGGAGATCAACAGAGATTGCTGAAGAAAGTATCCTCGAGGGAGAGTCTGTTGGCAGTGTGGGCATGGGGGTTGAGGAACGAGTTGATCAGCTGATTGTACGCCGATGCGAGCGTGATCTACACCCATTGGCAAGATCCACGAGGAGTTTGATGCATCAGAATGCTCGTTCGGCAAATGTTGGCTTGCAAAAGATGGGAAAGGATAGAGACTATCGGATCCCTCGCAAGTTGGCGACAGTGGCGGTGGCGTTGGGATAAAGTCGTCGATCAAGGAATGGTCTCTCTTGAGGCGCTTCGGAGGGGAATGCATCAGAAATGGTGTCTCGCTACTTGGTGGTGATGTCTAGAGGGTAAAGATGAAATAAATAATTGTGGCGTGAGAAAATGGCTGTGATAGAACGGTGTTGGACAAAGTGTTGCACAAATTCAGATTCTCTCGGTGGGATCGATCAACATAATCATGTGTTGACAAGTTGTTAACAAAAGTCCTTTTTTTTTTGGTTTAGAATTCTGTCTTTTTCTTGAACTTGCTCAGTAATGAACCAGAGAATTTTGCGTACGGGGAATAGCTGAAAGTGAAAGAAATGCAAAAGGAAAACTCACGAGACAGCGCTGCGACACTGGAAAGAGCGGGAACTGAGGCGTCGATCGGGGAAGATGAGATCCATGGTGGGACATCTGGGTTTGGGG
>JAIYDG010000147.1 GCA_027487625.1 Bacteroidota bacterium | reverse complement strand
CCGCTGTCGAGGTTCAAAAAGTTATTCTACAATGCATTTTCGATAATGCACAGGATGGAGCACTTTTCTGTGCCATACCATTTTTGTCTTTTGTGGATTCGTCGCGCGGAACGCTCTTTCTTTTTTTGTCACACAGATGTCAAAAAAAGTTTGTTCTTTATTTTGATTGGATGGTTTTTTAAGCTTTGATAATTTTATAGAGATCTTTAGTTTTGATAAAAATAAAAAATTGATTGGATGGTTTTTATACTGTCGTATTTTATAATATAAGCTAGCTCAAATGCTTATAGGACAAGTCAACATGAAATATACTGTCGTACTTTATAAGATAAGTTAGTTCAAATGCTAAGGACAATTTAATATGAAATATTTGCAAAACCTACAATTTTAGCACAAGTATTAAAGTTTTAGAGTAATTTTTAGCGTTCTGATACCATTTTTGATTTTATATTTTTCATCGATTTCAAAGGAGCCGCCTTTTATTTTTCTAGAGACAATTAAAAACGGTCTTTCGGTCGTTTCACAAAAGAAAATAGGCAATTAAAAACGGTCTCTCGGTCGTTTTACAAAAGAAAATAGGAGCGCGCTTGGACAGGAAATTGTCGATCTTTTCTGAAAAATTATTTAGTTTCTTTTTGCCTTTTGGTTTGACACCACGTAAGTTGAAAAAGTAAAAAATAAAAAAGATAAAATTAATGATTATAATTTTTGGGTTTGAAAAATGGCTTTTTTGCATGTTAGATCATTTGAACTTGGATTTATGTTAGCTGAAATATTAAGAACAATTGCAATTGACAAAGTGCTTAAGCCATCAATTGAAAGAGAATTAATAGCACTCGAGCAAAGATTTGAAAGATTGAAAGAAGACATTGTTTCATCTCGTGTTACTGATTGTACTGCAGTTATGTTGATCGTTACAGAAGTGTTTAGTGAACTCACCGATCTTCGAAATTCGTATGAAAACGATCAATGAACTCACCGATCTTCAAAATTCGTATGAAAAACGATCAAAAATACCGAGAAAAAATGACAAGTTGGTTATTCACAATAACTATTGTTTAAAAATCTATTTTAAAAAACATTTTATTTTTACAACTAGATTTAATATAATAGAAATATTTATTGTGAATATTTTTTAAAAAAGCTCTTAGAGGACGAGAATTTTGTTTTGCTTTATCATCGGTAACCCGAAATTTCTATGCTGCCGATCAAATGTTTCAGAGGTCAATTGTTCATAATTTTTTGTATCAGGAAGAGCTTCGAGATCAAAGAAGTGAGTTGTTTGCTGAGAGTGATTCCATTACGGAATTGTTTCGAGGAAATTCGGAAGGTGACATTTTTGCATCTTGGACTCTAGAGGCGTGTGAATTTTTTAACGATAAAATTCACCGCTTTGTGCAAAAAATAATTGGCTATCTCGAACTTCAAAATGAAATTTTGGGTCGACAAGCAGCTGCTCTATCAAACAATAATTTGTAGTTAACATTTTATAGACAGCGAAAAGGAAAAAACGAAGAAACATTTTTTTGCAGGTTTTAACGGTTTCTTTGTGATCATTGAGAAAAGTGTGACACCTTAATAATTTTGATTGATGCGTTGTTTTTTCCGCTTTGAAAAAAGGAAGAACCTAAAAGACCCGTCATTTTTCCTTTCTTTTAATTACTTTTTGTGCTTTGCCGACGTGAGAAACTTTTGTCGCGTAAAAATAATCCGCCAAACAAAAAGGAAAAAACAATTATTATTTATTGTAATTGTAATTTTTATATTTCTTAAAAATTATAGTTAATATTGATAAAAAATAATTATTTTTTATTATAAATAAAGAAATTTGTGAAAAATATGTCTTCCAGAGACATTGAATTTTTTGATATGGGACGTCATCTTTGTGCCCTGAATGCGATGTTGACTTTTGATACCTTTAAGCCAGAGCTACAAGAAAGGGCAAACCAAATCAAAAGACAAATTACAGTTCTCTGTGACAACATTTCTTCGGGTCACATTACAAATTTGTGGCTTATCAAAAGATTTTTCAGTGAGTTTACCGAACAAGTTTTTCAACTTAGACAAGAAAATATGGTGCGCTGATCTATATGTAAATAAGAAAAAATGTCTGTGAGGGAACGTGATTTTTTTGATGCAGGACGACAATTGTACGCTCTGAAAGCTAGTTTGACTTTTAACATGTTTAACCCTGAGTTAAGAGAGCGGGCAAATCAAATAAAAAATCAAATAACAGTTCTCTGTGAAAACATTTCATCTGGTGAAATTATAGATTTAGTTTTGATTAAAAGATTTACAGAAGATTTTACTGCACAAGTTATGCGATTGAGAAGAGAAAACATGATGATTTGATTTTATTTAAATGTGTGTACATATGTAAATAGCTTTTATATTTCTTTGAATATATTTTTTCAAAGAAATTTATGAAATCAATTGAAAAATTTTTGCAATAACTTATGCTTTTTTAAAATAATTTTGCTATAAAAATATGTGTACATATTTATTTTATTAAAGTGAAACAATTTCATTGAAAATTATATGTTTTTTTAGTAGATGCTAATTTCAGAACAATGACATTTTATTATTTTGTAACCATGCTAATTTTTTTAAAACTATCTAAGCATAGTTTTAAATTATTTTGATGTTAATTAAGTATTTTTGCATTTAATTAAATAGCTAGTTTGACATCAAAAACAAATTTAAAACTATGAATAGTTAGTTCTAACATAAAATATAGAATTATCAAATTATCCTAAAACTAATCTTACTAATCTTATGATATTTTCCTTATGTACATATTCTAACTATTTCAAGACTCAATTTTTTTAAATTATCTAAATGTAATCTAATTCTTTCTTATGTCAAATTGATTCAATAATAAAGAACACAAAATTTTTTTTTTTATTTTCCATTTTAAAAATATAGCTAAATTATTTATTTAAAATTTTTTTAAAGACAACATATTAAGAGTAAAAACAAAAGGTGTATCAATGTTTGTTATAAATAATATTTATAACATTAGCATTGATAGACTTTTTGTTTTTACTCTTAATATGTTGTTTTTAAATAAGAGTGTTAATAAATAACTTAGCTATTTATAAGCACAAATTTATAAATTAGAGGTAGGTAGGTAGGTAGGCGACTATGACATATAAAAATTTAGGTATAGAGGTAGTAGATTATTGGAAGACGACGTAGACGAAATACACGACGACGACGACAACGACAACTGACATAAAGATATTTAAAACGGACGGTGACGACGGACTGACAAAAATGACGGTACGCAAACTGAAAATAAAAAAATAATTTAAGTCAGTACTCTATAGTGTAACGGTTTACACACTCGCTTGTGGAGCGAGAAATTTGAGTTTAACTTTCGGTAGGATAAAGTTTCTATCTAAAATATTGCAAAATTTCATAGCATAGGTTCAGTAAGTAAATTTAGTTTTCTTTTTGTTGAATTTAAGTTTCTAGTATCCTATAGTGTAACGGTTAACACACTCGCCTGTGGAGCGAGAAATCCGAGTTCAACTCTCGGTAGGGTAAAGTTTTTATTTGATTGCAAATAAAGGAGAATGTATTTTTGGTTGCGATATTATTTGAAGTAAAATTGTTTTTAAGACAACGTTTTTCAAATTTAATGTTTTTAAAAAAGTAAGTATTGATATAGTTTGTGTTTATTACCTAATTTCGACTGAAAAAGTTGAGGAGGGAGGCAAAGAGGCTCCTGGGAGGGTCCGGAATGGTGGCCGGGTCGACTTCGAGCTCTGAAATTAATACATTTATTTAGAAAAGTGTGACAATATTAGCGCTAATTTTTAAAAAGGTTTAAATCAATTGCATTTCTGATTAACATTTGATTCGTACAGTATTTTTCTTTTTTTACTATGCTCTATTTATTTGGTTATTTTATTGAAAATATTTACCTGGTCCCATGTTCACCAACGTGTCGGAGGTCTTGGGGGTGTCGGCGACGGGCGTTTCCGTTGTCGGCGCGGAGGCGACTTCCGCCTTTTTATCGATCGTTTCTGAAAGAACAGTGATTCAGTGTATGGATGTACATGCTTTTTATACTCAGACTTTAAATTTGAGGTCAAAAAGTATAGCCGAAGACTTTGTCGAGATTATTTTACTTATAATACTTAGCGAACAAATTTTTCAATTTTGCATTCTGACTATAATTTTGAATTTTACACACAAAAAATGACTTTGGGGTATCCCAGTAATTGATATCACAGCTTTTTTTGTTTTATGAGTTTGTCGAATTTATTTGAATTTAGCATATCGATCTGAAATTTTAGGGCGACGAATCCGTTACCTTTAACTTCGGGTTGATACGCTAAATTCTAGTAAATTTGACAAATTCGTAAAACAAAAAAGTTGTGAAATGTATTACTGGGATATTTCAGATTTATTG
>JAIYDG010000177.1 GCA_027487625.1 Bacteroidota bacterium | reverse complement strand
TAATTCCTCCTTAACAACGATTTAAAAATTGATGCTAAAGACGAATTCAATATTCCCAGCTTCAACACCCCAACTTCTTCGCAAAACAAATACTTTCTTTTACATCTTTATACTGACCATAATTAGGTATAATGGTATAATTACTTTTTTTATACAAGCCGACTGCTCTAACTTGTTTATAACCAGTTTCTAAAATGCAGGAACTAAAATTTAATTCCCTTGCCCAATTTTCTAATTCAACTAAAATGGCACCTGCAATGCCTTTACCACGATAGTTTTCATCAACATACATTCGTTTGATTTCAGCAATTCCTTCTTCATATTGTTTGATGGCTCCGCAACCTACAGCTTCATTGTTAACATAAGCAACTAATACATGTTGAATGGAATCTATCTTGTTAAACTGGGCAAAAAATCCATGTTGCTCACCATCTAAAAATGCGAGAATCTTATCTAATTCTATTACCAGTTTTTGAAAGTCGGGATTGCTTGAGTTTGTTTTGATGATTTGGATATTCATAGGCTAGTATTAGCTTGGTTTTGTGTTTTTTTAGAATAGGAAGATTAGCTTTGTAAAATAGATTTATAAATTAATAAAGGATTTTTAAAAACTCAAATAAAGTACTTAAATTCAAAATTTAGTATAGAAACATAGATTATAATTATTTGGTGAAATCCAAAGAAAATAGGAATCTAAATTTAGAATATTTGTAAAAACTATTTATTAATTAAAAAACTCAAGTTTATAGTTTTGTAAACTTTTAATTATATTTGTTTTTGAAAAATGATTGTAGAATTTGATGATGATGATTTAGAAAAGCTTTATAAAACTCCATTGGAGCAAATCAAGGGTAAGCGAAAAATTCCTATTGAAGTAATTAAACAGTATAAAAAAAAGCTGGCAATCTTAATTGGAATCGAAACAATTGAAGATTTAAAGCCATTCAAAGGATTAAATTTTGAGTACTTGAAAGGTGATAGGAAAGGTCAATGTTCAATAAGGTTAAACGACCAATACAGATTGATTTTTGTTCCTAAAAAAGATGGAAGTATACAAGTTTTATTAATCAAAGAAATATCGAAACATTATGAATAAGAAAGAGAAGAAAATAGCTAATGATTTGATACCGGGAGATATCTTCCATCCAGGAGAGCATTTAAAGGATGAATTAGAAGCAAGAGAAATGAACCAGCAAGATTTGGCCAATAAATTACACTTAAGTAAATCTGAAATTAGCCTAATCATCAATGGTCATAGAAATATTACACCCACCATTGCTGTTAAGCTAGAAGAGGCACTCGGTATCAATGCTGAATTCTGGATGAATATTCAAATTAAATATGATATTGATTTGGTCAAGAAAAAGTTTCAACAGAATCTTCAAAAATCTAAGATTTCTGCAGTGAAAAAGGAAAAATTGAAGAAAGTAATTTCTGTAGCTTAATCTTTTCAATGCAAATGAAATTATAGAAAAAGTGGACACAATTAACCGAAAATATACTGGTAACATTTACTTCGTTAATAGGTATATTTATAGTAATATTGAAAGTGATATAAATATTTTTTTAATCAATTTCTGATAATCAATTATTATCAGAAATTGTCCTTATAGTTTACGTACTTATTTAACTGAATTGTATTCATTCCACAACCTCAACATTTCCTGAATGTCTTGCCATTCTTCTAAATAGGCACCACTCGGAAAAAAGAATTTTTTATCAAATTGTTTGAAAAATTCTGATGCCTTTTTACTCCCAGAAATTGTGGCATAAAACAACTCGTAAGCCAAGTCAATTTTATCTTCCGACATTTCACCCTTTGTACTTTCATATTTTTTAATCACCAAATTTATATTTTCCTGATTGAACATTTTTAATTCTGGATTGATAATTAAATAACGTTGTAGTTCTCCTTGTTTGAAATAGAATTTTTCAATGGTATAAATATTAACTAAAATTTCACGATTAGCTCCATTTGCCATTAGTTTGAATTCTCTAATAAATAAAGTGTCATTCTCTAAAGTAACTTTGCAATCTCTTAAAGCATCCCAAAAGCCAAGTGAACTATCAATATCACATCTGTTCAAATAAAACTCACTGAATATATTAGGATTTCCTTCACGATATCCGCAGATAGCTATTGATTTGCCATTTGAAAATGTATAGATGGAATCTGCTTTTACTTTTTTCGCATCATGAATGATACATTCACAATTTGTTGTTTGGGCTTGTGTTGTTAATACCCCAAAAAGGACTATTAAAAATAAGATATATTTTTTCATTTGATTTTTAGTTTTGATTCTCATCTTCAATTTTACTTTCCGAATCTGATTTACTTTTACTATCAATGAAATCAGTTATTTCTTTACTTCTTGTTAAAATCAAATAAGCAATCACAACCTGAATTCCATTCACCAAAATATTTTCCGTAGATGGATCATTTAATAAGGTTTCTTTGCTTTGAACATAATAATACAATTCTCTGCATAATTCAGGAAATCCCAAAATGATTTGCATTGCCCCAAATATTATCACACAAACATGTATCAATTGTTTTGAGTTCAATTCTAAATTGAGATTTTCTTGCTGATAACCTTTGTCAAGCTTGAGTTTTTCTATGATAATACCTGGATTAAAAATCAAATACTTAATCAGTAAATAAAATGCAAGTGCCGTTAATAAAACTACAGAAATTGCCATTATTGGGTTTTCAAATAAACTATTTGAGTAGATTATTAAAATTGATTGTGGTAATAATGTAATTGTTTGGACCAAAAAGTAAAGGCCAATTGCTTTTAAAATAAAGACCCAAAAGGTGTGTATGCTCATATTACTCTGTTTTAAAACGAAATTTTTTACTAGGAAATCTAGTTCTTGGATAATGATAAATCAATGTGCTCAATCCAGCAAATAAACCTGTAAATGCTAGTCCTACATAAGCAATATTGCCATTTGGACTATCTTTAAATACCGGATAGTTCAATGCATATACCGAAAAAAATAGTAATCCGGCCATATATGCTGAACTGCCTGCGAGTGCTGTATATTTAACAAACTCTTTTACTCCTCTTGTATGAATACACTTAACAGTTTCAAGGTTTAAACTGTCTTTGCCTCTGTTACCGTAAATTTTACCACCACTAATGCTATCTATTTGAATAAAAGCAAGATTGTCATCAATTGTAACAATCCTGCTATTGAGCGGTAAATTCATGGTTTTAACAACAAATCCGTCTTTATTTTCAATTAGCAATTTTTTATGGTTTTGTGCCTGAATATTACTTTTTAGAAAAACTAAAATGCAAATTAAAATCCCAATGCTTATTAACTTTTTATAATTCATTTATGCGGTTAGAATAACTATTCTTTTGAGAAATTTCCCATCTTTAATTATCCATAATACATCGTACGAACCAGCTCCATCACTATTTTTAGCAATGATGTACAAGCTATTTGTATCCTTGTCTTGATACATATTTGTCAATTTTAAATTTGGATTGAATAGTTGATTTGTTGGAAGATTGATATCAGTTTTTTCTCTACTCAACTTTAATGATTGATACTCCATTTTTGGAATTTCACCATCGGTTCCCCAAAATTTTGTAGCATCTATTTTATCTATAAAATTATTTTTATAAGTGATTTGATGTTTTTTACTATCAAATGTTCTTATTTCTATGGTCAATTTATAGGAATCTAAAACCAATTGATTTGAAGATTTACTTAATTCATTTCTTTTAGCTTTTTGAAAACTTTGAATTTGTTTTAAACCACTTTTGTGAATGAATCCATTTTTGTTTTGTGTTTCTAAATTATAAATAACTGGAATCCAATCTGAGGATGATGCTAGTTCTAATTCATCTATCATCACAATACTACCATTGCTTAGTTTTTGTTTGATATTTTTTCCTAATTCGGCAGTTTCTCGAACATGAACATAGCCATCTTTAGATTGGATTATTGCAAATTGAGCATTTACATTTAAACAGGTAAATAGGAGTAAATAAATAATAAAATTTTTCATAGGAATTAAAATATAAATATAAAAATCTGAAGCAAATTTTCAAAAAAAGGATATTTTAAATCCAATAATTTTAGGGCATATTATTGACTTAAATCAACTTCAATTAAATCAAAAGTCATTAAAAAAGCTGACAGCGGTCATTATTTTGGCTAAGTGTTGGGAATAGTTTTACCGCACCAAAACTAATACCTATGCCTTTATACAGACAAGTTGGAATTATCCCTGAAAAACGTCACATTGTTTTTCGTCAGCCTAATGGAAATCTATACCATGAAGAATTATTTGGAACCGAAGGTTTTGCTGGAATGTCTTCATTGGTTTATCATATCTATCCTCCAACAAGGGTAAAAGAAATGGGAAAACCGTATTCTGTTCGTCCAGAAGTTGCTATAGAAGATAACCTTCAAGCCAGAAGTTATATGGCGTATAAAGCTCCTCAGGTTCCAGATTATTTGGAATCAAGAAAGACCCTTTTTATTAATGATGACATGACAATTGGAGTTGCTGCGCCAACAGTTGGTACAAAAGATTATTTCTACAAAAATGCCGATGCCGATGAAATGATTTTCATTCATAAAGGTGATGGTACTTTAAAAACCATGTATGGCAATATCGATTTTGCTTATGGTGATTATTTAATAATTCCAAGAGGTACTGTTTATCAATTCGAATTTAAATCAACAGACAATAGATTGTTGATTGTTGAATCACATGGTCCAATTGAAACTCCTGCAAGATATAGAAACAATTATGGTCAATATCTAGAACATTCTCCATTTTGTGAAAGAGATTTACGTGGTCCACAAAACATGGAAACACATGATGAAGAGGGTGAGTTTTTAATTAAAATAAAAAAGCGCGGATTGATTTATCCTTATGTCTATGAAAACCATCCATTTGATTTAATAGGATGGGATGGATGTTCGTATCCTTATGCTTTTTCAATCTTTAATTTTGAACCAATTACAGGTCGTATTCATATGCCACCTCCAATTCACCAAACTTTCCAAGGAAGAAATTTTGTGATTTGCTCATTTGTTCCTCGTTTGTACGATTACCATCCTCAAGCCATTCCTGCTCCATACCATCATAGTAATGTAGACAGCGATGAATTGTTGTATTATGTTGATGGTGATTTCATGAGCAGAAACAATATTCAAAAAGGTCAAATAACATTACATCCGGGAGGAATTCCTCATGGTCCACATCCGGGTGCTATTGAAAGAAGTATTGGTAAAACTGCTACTAATGAATTAGCAGTTATGATAGATCCTTTTAATCCAGTTAAAATAACCAAAGAAGCTTTGGAATTAGAAGTAGAAGAATATTACCAAAGTTGGAAAAGTAATTAGAAACAAAAATTGTTCAATAAATAAATTAAACCATTTCATTCATCATGACTGATTTAACCCAAGTTCAGAACTTCAATTATTCGAGCACAGAAAAGATTTTTGATAAAGCTCAAGATTTTCTTCCAATTAATGGAACAGATTATGTGGAATTGTATGTTGGAAATGCTAAACAAGCAGCTCATTATTACAAAACTGCATTTGGTTTTAAAGATTTAGCCTATGCTGGATTAGAAACTGGTCTTCGCGACCGTACTTCGTATGTTTTACAACAAGGCAAAATTAGATTGGTGTTAACAACTCCATTTGACCCTGAAAGTGAAATAGCACAACATCTTCGTATGCATGGTGATGGTGTAAAAGTAATTGCTCTTTGGGTTGATGATGCTTTTGATGCATTTGAACAAACTACAAAAAGAGGTGCAAAACCATATATGCAACCGAAATCTGTTAGTGATGAAGATGGAACAGTAAAAATGAGCGGTATTCATACTTATGGAGATACAGTTCATGTTTTTATTGAAAGAAAAGATTATAAAGGAATTTTCCTTCCAGGTTATGAAAAATTAGAAACAGGATATGATCCAGGAACCTGTGGCTTGAAATACATCGACCATATGGTTGGAAATGTAGAATTAGGTTCGATGAATAAATGGGCTGATTTTTATGGAAACATCATGGGCTTTGCCAATTTGGTGACTTTCGACGATAAAGATATTTCTACTGAATACACTGCATTAATGAGCAAAGTAATGTCTAATGGAAATGGTTATATCAAATTCCCAATTAATGAACCAGCTATAGGTAAAAAGAAATCTCAAGTTGAAGAATATCTTGACTTTTATAGAGGTCCGGGTTGCCAACACATTGCCGTAGCAACTGATGATATCGTTTTTACTATTTCTGAAATGCGTCGTCGTGGTGTTGAATTCCTTTATGTACCTGGTTCATATTATGATACCGTTGCAGATAGAGTAGGAGTAATTGCAGAGGATTTAAAAAAAAAAAAAAAATGGGGAATTATGGTTGATAGAGATGAACAAGGTTATTTACTTCAAATCTTCACCAAACCTGTAGAAGACCGACCAACTTTGTTTTTTGAAATCATTCAAAGAAAAGGAGCTAAATCATTCGGTAAAGGAAATTTCCAGGCATTGTTTGAATCAATCGAAGCTGAACAAGCCAGAAGAGGTACATTATAATTTGATTTTTTCGCGAAAAGAGGGATTTTGTTTCGGCAGGATCCCTTATTTTGTTTTAATGGTTTATCCATAAGATTAAAAAATTACTTGGCTTTTTTTGGGTTTTTTGTTTAACTGTTTAACAAGAAATGAAACAACTTAGCTACCAACATATCAATCTCAAACCACTAAATCTGCAAGAGTTGAAATGGTTGCTACATGGAAGAGATTACCTTGAAAAGAAATTAAATCTCAATGCCATTCCTTTTGATTTAAGCGCAGGACCTGAATTTATGCAGGAATTTTATATGGCTTTAAAAGAATATCTCATTCCTCAGGTTCAACAAAAAGAAGCACAATTTGAGTGGTTTACGCATTGGCTTATTATTGATACAAATATTCATGTGGCTGTTGGTGGAATTGGAATCAATGGACTACCTGATGAAAATGGAGAAGTTATGTTGGGATATTTCGTAAATGTAAGGTTCGAAGGAAAATCGTATGCAACAAACGCAACCAAATTATTATGTGATTGGGCTTTTCAAAACTCAAATGTTAAAGCTGTGATAGCAGATACTTTAAATGATGGACTTGCTTCACAAGCTGTTTTGAAGAAATGTGGATTTGTTATGAAAAATAAAACTGAGGATGTAATTCGATGGGAATTAATAAATCCTAATGTAAGTTCATTAGGGTAATTAACAAAACTCCAAGAAATATAAAGGCAAACATTATTAGGTTTAATATAATGATACCAAACCCTTTTAAAATGGATTTTCTGGTTTTCTCATGATACATTTTATGATGAGCTTTGAGAAAATAGAAGAGAGTCCAAATACTAATTGCGCCAATAAAATATAGTTTAATTTCAATAAAAATGCGGGAATCATGACCACCGCTAAACCATCCTACAATATTTCCTAAAATCATATTTACACATAAACTCAATAATAAAAATGAAAAGAAATGAAGTGTAAAAATAGCATGATCGAAATAAATAAAATTCTGTTTTCTATGGAAAAGCTGAATAATTAAAGCAAATAGTGGTAAGTATATAAAAAGTGACTTAGGAAAGTTTTTTGCAAATGCGCTTAAAAACATATCCCAAATAGTATCGGGAGTATACTCCTTTAAGTCTATTCCTTTTTTGTGTCCTAAATATTCAAGCCATATCATTTCATCTTCAGTACCTTCTAGTGTTAACCTAGTAGAATCTAATTCTTGATAGTTTTTGTATTCATTAGAAAGAATTAATCCATAATCAGTGATGTATGCTAATTCATTTCCATTTGCTTTTTTTATAGAATCAACTTCTGCTAAGTATTTTGGATTATGACTTTTTTTATACTCGGGTTCCTTATTTTCAGGTAATAAATGTGGCAATAAAAAGGTGAAAAAACTCACAAATATGTACAATCTAACAGGTGGTAAATAGGAGGTTCTTTTACCTTTTAAATATTCTATTGTTAAGTAAGCTGGTTTGAAAAACAAGTATTGTATTGTTTTCCAAAATTTTCCTTCATAGTGAGTTAAATCTTCAGCGAAATGGGCAAATAAGCCAAAAAAACTCATTCGGGTTTCTATGTTTTCTTGCCCACAATGCCCACAAAATCTGTCCTCTACTATGTTTCCACAATTTAAACAAGTTTTATCTTCTCTGGTTTGATGATGGCCCATACCGCGATTTTTCTTCGATTATACTAAATATTATTCATTTTGCCTGCCTATATCATAATTGATAAAAGAAGTTTTTGATTCAAATACTTATATTTTATTGGCTAGTGTTTTAGAATTTATAATTACTTAAACAGATGTTTAAACCAAATTAAAGATCAAGTGATTTAAGGGAAAATCAATTCATATTTTAAATTCAGTTTTGTAAAAAAAATCATAAACAAACTATTAATCATTAGTAATTTAATATTCCTTTTTGAAAATTAACTTACTTTGAATAATTCATCAGAATTCATTGTTTAAAAAGCTCTTTAAAATTAATGATTTCTAATCTAATCAATTGTATGAAACAAATTAAGAATTTTGTATACCTACTTTTCTTTTTATTTGCATTTAATCCTAGCATAATAAACGCTCAGGGCTTAGTAAAAGGGTTTCCACAAGCCAATGGTCCAGTTTATGCAATGGCAAGTAGAAATGATACCGTATTTGTAGGTGGGAATTTTACAAGTTTATTTAATCCTGATAGCATTATTTCTTTTGGTGGTTTGGTTGATCCAAATACTGGAAAACCTGCATCAAACTGGGATCAGCCCAATGGAGCAGTTTATGCAAGCACTCCTGATAAAAAGGGTGGTTTTTTCATTGGTGGTGATTTCACTAAAGTTGCAAGTTTGAATGCTGTAAGAATAGCACATATTGATAGTTCTGGCACTTTACAAAATACATTTTCTAATACTGGAATTAATGGTGTTGTAAAATCTATGGTTACTTTAGGTGATACTTTATTTGTTGGGGGACAATTTAATCTCGTTGGTAGTTTTTTGGAATCTGCCGGTGGACCAGTTTTGAAAAATTCAGCTTTAGTTAGTTCTAATTTTCCTTCAATTAATGGTTACGTTTTTTGTGCAATTCCTGATGGAGTTGGAGGTTGGTATGTTACAGGTAGTTTTACAAAAGTTGGAAATATTACAAGAAATCGAGCTGCACGAATTGATGCAAATGGAAATGTTTTAGCTTGGAATCCTAATTTAAATGGTATTTGTTATGCCATGGTTCGATATCAGAATACCGTTTTTTTAGGAGGTCAATTCACAAATGTGGGAACCCTAGTAAGGTCTGGAATTGCATCAGTTGATACTGCTACAGGAGCAGTAAGTACTTGGGCACCAGGATCTCCTTCTACAGTTGTTCGCTCATTTAGCATTAGCAACAATATACTTTATTTAGCAGGAGCATTTGGTACTATGGCTTCTCAAACTCGTCAAAGTCTTGCTGCATTTAATTTACCTAGTTTAACTTTAACTTCTTTTAGTACAACAATGTCTTTAACGAATGGCCAAGCCACATTATTTAGTGTATTGGCCCTTGGAAAT
>JAIYDG010000257.1 GCA_027487625.1 Bacteroidota bacterium | reverse complement strand
TCAATTGCATGAAGTTCAAAACCAACTGAATGAGCAGATTCGTGACCTTCAAACCCAGCTTCAGCATCAAGTGGACGCACATACATCACTTCAAAATGACTTGAGGATAATGATAGAGACTGATACACTTTTACCAGAATTGCTCCAGACTTTCTCTCGTCTGTTTTATTCTCACGGAATTTTCGATCAAAGCGCTTCCGGCATAGCAATAAAGAAATATCTAAGTTCTTCTTATCAATTAGAAGCAGAAAAAGATGCGAATACATCTGCAACGAACTTGGATGATGTAGAATCTGATCTTCAAACTCCACCTCCTTCAGGTTTGGTTGCTGCTCTGGCCACTGCTTTGGCTTCCGCCTCTTCAAGCACACAGCCACTCTCTCAATCCAATTCTCAATCCAATTCTCAATCCAAGCTACAGCAACAAAATCACACAAATCACAATCAAAATCAACACAATAAATCAAACGATGATGCGCAAACACCTCGCAAGAAAGCTGCAACTTCCACAGGGCCTTCAGAACGCTCTGTGTCTACCTGTGAAGTGCAATGCAACATGTATGAACCTTACATTCAACATCTGCACAAGCAGATTGTCGAGCTCAGGTTGCAAGTCTCAAATAAACCAATGGGTGCAGTACCTTCAGCTGCGACCGCAATAGCAACAGGATCTATACACCATGCAACATCAGCTTCTGCCTCCGTCCCTACATCAGCGTCCTTAGCAACATCGGCAGTAGCGAATCATAGTGTGCATTATTCTCGTCATACTCGCAGCGAAGGTCTCGTACGTGTTCCTTCCACTTCTGCGACAGCTGCCACATCAACAGCCATGCATCCATCAGCTCCACAGTCACCCATGTCAATGTCGAGTAGCGTGATTCCACACCATCAACTACACAGTGCGCAAACGAGTCAAGCGATGCAAAACACGAGCTTTTCTCCTGTCAGCGGAGGAAATGGAGATGACAGTCCCATGACGGCGTCTAAGCATGATCTTGCGGATCTTGCCTCTCACTATGGACACGAGATTGACTCGCCCCGCAGTGATTTGTTCGACAGAGATCTTGCATTGGCCCTCCCAGTGCCAGAAGCCATCCCGATCCATGGTGTTTCTCCTCCGACAGGTCTCGTCACAATCTCATATACCGAAGTCATAGATACAGAGTCGCATTGGGATGTTCATCCTCAAGCCATGCAGGAGGCAGCCAAGATGTATCAATCGTTCCTTCAATCTCTTTTGCGTGTTCACAACGGTTATGAGATTCGCTCTGAACATGAGGCTGTCCTCGTCGCCTTTCATGATCCTTCAGATGCTCTTCGTTGGGCTTTGGACCTTCAGATTGGACTCCTTGATTTAAATTGGCCTCAAACACTGTTACTTCATCCCTCTGCAGCAGAAGTGAGTTCCATAGAAACCTGCCCGACCATGATCACAATATTTTAAGCACTTTAAAGGATATGCTAGTATTCATGTTTTCTATTTGCTCTTTTTCTTCACCTTAAAAACCAGTAATAACTTTGGTCGCCAACGAGATATTGTTCAAGACTTTGGTTTCATATTGTTTTTACCATTCGATTGAAATCGAGCTTTCTTAAATATGAAGTTATCAAAATGCGGTATTCGTGTTATCTGTATAACTGTCTTTCTTTGGAGTAAAATCATGTGTGAAAGCTGGTTTCTGTCATCCAAATTATATGAGAGTAGCGAGGTTTCATTGAGATGAAAAAATATTGAATTTCGTCTGTAGTTTGGTACTGTAATCACACTTTCTTGTGAATAATGTGCAGGTGCTCGACTCCAATACAAACATCATTTTCAGAGGACTTCGAGTGCGAACCGGAATTCACATGAGTGAGCCAGAATGCCATGTAGACGCTTCCTCTGGGAGGATGAGTTATAGAGGAAGCTTGCCTCATCTTGCCACACAGTGAGTAGAACTACTCGAATTTTATTTGCTCTTTATATTCAAATTTCAAATTCCTGATTGCATCGCTTGGGTATCAATATTTGGATGTAAAAATATATGATATCGAAACACATCGAATACCATATTATAGTGTCTATGAATCGAACATGGATTGATTATGAATATATATTCTGCGAAGCAGCAATCATACCAAACAGCTAGCCATGATGCTTTTTTGTAGGAAGTCGATTTCAGAGTTGTATCAAATGGATGTTTTTAATCTCATAACGGTTTTTTCGTGGAATAATTCATTTTAGCAAATATGACATGATGTCAATCTTAATTTAATAGAGTGACACATTAGATGATTGATTTGAACAAAAATTTCTCAATCTAACAACCGGCTTTCTTGATGTTAAACTAGTATTGCAAAGTCAGGAGATGCAGGGCAAATATTGATTTCAAAGGAAGTCTATTCTGCAATCAAGGATTGCATAGAAGAACAGCCCAGATGTTGTATTCGTGATCTCGGTGAGTATTTTGGACAAATCAGTACTAATTAAGAATGAAACTGAGCTTTCTTGCTCGTCGTTGAATCGTGGAGGAATGTAGGACGTATAATCTTCTCACTTGTTTGCAAAATCGAGAAGCATTCATCTAAAGCATGGTCGTTTGTTTGGACTGTGTATCATGGTTATCAACAAATGCGATTTAACTTCTATTC
>JAIYDG010000404.1 GCA_027487625.1 Bacteroidota bacterium | reverse complement strand
TCCACTAATTAGTCTCATGGCGCAGTTGGACAAGTATTGCATTTTTCGCTAAATACATTGTCCCAAAAAAGGAAAATGTCGCTACGCTCAGCACAAAGCTCACTTCGCTCGAACAAGAGTGGAGGAAGCACAAGAGAATCTCTATTGGAGATCATCAGAGTGCAACAGAAACAAAATCAAAAGCTTGTTGATCAGGGTACAAAGATGATAGATATGGCCGCAGAACTTTCCGGAAATCTTTCAAGATCAGGTTCACGTCGAGGAAGCGAAATCAGTCAGCAATCTGAGCGCGGAAGTGTTCGGTCAACATCATCACACAAAAGTCAATTTGACAAGTCAGAAGCTGGCTTACGAACAAAGTCTTACGTGGAAAGCGTTCTAGGTCGGGCTTTGGATGAAGATGTTGACATCGTCGTACCCCAAGTTGACGGAAATGAGACCATTGAGTCTCAAGCTCAACAAACCTCAAACCCACACACACCATTCATTGGAATCAAGGGTCAATCCAATGAATTCACATTTAGTGCACCAGATTCATCAAGGCGACGAGACAGAGAGTCAAGTTTGCTGTCAGATGATGATGCTTGGAATTCAAAACCTGAAGACAAAAGGGACACACCAAGCTCAACGAAGAGTCAAGGTGAAGGTTCTACGGTTTCCGGAACTGAAGACCAAGCCATTGGTGGTATCTCAAGCCAACTTGGAGATTTCAACATTGGTGAGAAACTAAATCAAACTTCCATTACACCAGAAAATCCTCCAAACCAAGATTTCGACAAGCTTGGAGATGCAACAACAACCAGAAGCGATCTGGAAAATCAGGAATCTGAGATTGATTACAGTCGCATCAAGATTCCATTGAGTACCTCAAATCAAAGGACTGAAAGTCATTCTTGGGAAAGGGGAGCACATTTTGGTGCTGATCTCTACAAGGAGACTCCACATCGATCTGCTTGGGATTTACGAACTGGGTTCACAGACCCCAGATTTCAACATCGTCTTCCTCGAACAGTGTTTGAGGAAAAGGCAGAAGATTTTTCAGACGAGGATCCGGAAATCCTTGAGCAAATCAGGACCGGTACTCGACCAAAGACCAAAATTGGACTGAGAGATACAGACGAATATCAAAAATCCAAAAATGCTGTAACTCAGTACAAATCCATGATCACAAAACTGTGTAACAGACTGAATGGTTCATACAAAACCATTTCAACAGCACAGATCGCAAAAGAACTGGAAGACATTGAGTGCAGTCTTGATGTTTTTCAAGGTTTGTGTGGAGAACTTTTGACATTTGACATGTCAACGACTCAAATGGAGAAAATCGAGACATCGTTCCCAACTTACAAAAACAAACTTCTTGACACAAAGGTTCTTTTAACCACTGAACTTCAAGTACGTGATGACAAGAAACGGTCGAAAGAAAAATTGGACAAACAAAGTCGAGAGGATGACCTTCGTCAAGCCGAAGAACGTCGTCAAGACGAAGAACGTCGTCAGGACGAAGCACGTCGTCAAGGCGAGGCACGTCATCAAGGCGAAGAGCGTCGCAGGGACGAAGAACGTCGTCAGGGCGAAGAACGTCGCCAAGACGAAGAACGTTGTCAAGCAGAAGAACACAGTCAAGCAGAAGAACGTCGTCAGACAGAGGCGAATCATCAAGCGGAGGAATGTCGTCAAGCAAATGAAAATCATTTTTCCAACAGGCATGGTCCTCCCAAGCAGAATCATCAGACCGACGAGCAACTTCAGCACAAAAATCAAGGAGGAGAAGAAACTCATCAGTGTTTCAACTCTGATGAGGGAAATTCCACAAATGTTAATTCTGAACATGACACTTCATCACCTAGTGGATCATCATCAAACAAAACAAATCAAAGTTTCGATCAGACAAGAGGTGATACTAAGAGTAGTCGCAAAGATAAGAGGAACAATCAACGAGGTGGTGTTCCCACATCTTCTTTTCAAAATTCAAATACCCATGTTGATAGGAGTGTTCGTTTTGAAAGTGGAACTGACTTTGGAAATAAAAAACGACCTACTCCAAATCAGAATCAAAGCTCCACAAATCAAAATAGGTTTCAGAGACACGGAACCTCTTATCTGTATGAACAACAAAATACAGCAAGAGGAACTCCAAGAGTACCTCAGCCTGGAACGAACAGATCGTTTACCGATCCTGGTACAGGCCCACCAAGGTTGGCTCCATTCAACACAGTGGAATTTCACTCCACAAACATTCCACCTCCTACTCGAGGGGAACAACAAACCTTTGATCAGAATTTTCAACAAAACTCTGACTTCAGGCCAGGTTTTCAAAGTTCCCAATCAGACTGGCGTGAATCTCCAAGGTTTACGAATTCACGTAACCAGTACTCGCAAAGGTCATCTGCTCCCTCAGGGACGTCTAGGCCTACTGGTTCCTTGAATTTTCCGCCACGAAGATGGAATGCACCCACTGGTCCATCTGGACCTCCTGAACCACCAAGAGATCCACCGAGGTCTTCTGGTCTGCCAGGAGCTACAGATCCACCAGGATCGTCAGAACCTCCAAGGGGACCTCCGGGATCCTCAGGTCCACCAGAACCCCCACGGGATCCAACAGGTGGATGGAACAGACCACCAGATCCTGATCCCGAAGAATTTTGGTCTTCAGGAATAAGCCACGGCAACCGCCCTTACTTCGAAAGGACTCCGCTGAAGCTTACACTGAAGTCATTTGACGGAAAAAACGTTGGTGGAGAATACACAATTTTTCGTGAACAATTCATGACATTGTGTGGAGAACGCCACATGCCACCACGACAAAAGCTCTGTTTCTTGTTTGCTTATTTGGATGGGCAAGCACACCAAATGGCAAGACAAGCAATGGGCAGAAAAATGCGCGACGATTCATTTTCTAAAGTTCTCAAAGCTCTCGATGATCGATATGGAGGCGAAGAAAGAATGAAGAGAAACTATCTTAATGATCTTCGGACATTCGCACCCCTTACCAAGTTCACAGCTGATGGACTGTGGAAACTCCATTTCTTGATCTCAGACATACGAGAATGGATGATAGGAGAAAATCGTTCACAAATCTATGATGCAGGAAGTTTTGTCGTCCTTTGCATCAAGGAAGTTTTACCAGAAAACGAACTGGCTTTCTACCTTGATGAGATTGAGAGGCTAAACAAAAAAGATTGTTTAGAGACCCTTCATCTGTACATAGAGAGAAAAGCCAAATCAGCCCAAGCTTTGGAGGAAAGTCGTCGCAGACAAGTAATTTCCCACAAGACCTTCCTCACTACAGAAAAAAGTGAATGGGAATGCGCAGTTCCTCAAGACAGTGACAGTGAAATAGAGGCTTCCATTTCACTTGGTGAAATGAGAGCTGAAGAATCGCTTGTCACACAACAGAAGAAGTCAGTTCATTTTCAAACAACCAAAGACAGTATTGCGACTGCAAGCTCACTGCCTAATCAAGAATCAATCCTAAAGAATAATGGATGTCCCCATTGTGATGGCCCCCATGTTCTTTGGAAATGCGACGAGTTCAAAATCCTCGACACCAAGACAAGGTACAATGTCATCAAGAACAAGAATCTATGTTTCCACTGTCTTTCCAGAGGACATAGAGCTAAGATTTGCACCTTCAACAAAGACAAGAAATGTGGCATTGAAGGTTGCAACAAATATCACAATCGTTTGTTGCACAAACCCAAAGACATCTCGTTGGCAACAATTGAAGATTATGTCAAAGACGTTGATGGTGGGTGGGAAGAACAAGACGAGAGCAAGGCATCAATTGTTCAAAACCAAATATTCCACACTGAGGATGTCATATTTCAAGTGACAGATCCAGGGGCATATGCTACCATTCGAACCACAATGATCGAGGTGGGAATGGCTAAAGGACCCATGAAACGAGCTGCAATTGCACTCGATCCGTGTGCAAACAACACCAACATTGATGAAGACCTTGCAAGAGAACTGAATCTCCCGATAATTGCAACTGGAGTTGGACGGACAATTAGAGGGATGTTGAGTACTGATGGTTACACTTCAAATGTAGTCCAGTTTTACATCAGGCCCTTTGGTTCTGAAGAGAGATATCTCATAAAAGGGTATACAGTTAAGAATCTCCTTGAGGGGACACCCTTTATTGATTGGGAAAAGGAATCGCACAGATATCCTCATTTGAAAAAAGGAAACCCTGTAAAGTCAGAACCTGGAGACAAATACGGTGTTCTCCTTGGAACAGACCATAATAAGCTCATGCTGTCTGATGCAAAGATTGAAGGACCAAAGAACGAACCAGATGCGGAAAGAACGAAGCTTGGATGGGCATTCAGTGGAATCATCAAAGATGTTCAAATGCCTAACCGAAAACTGGGAATAGTTGGTTTGACAACTATTCTAAACCATGTAGTGTTTTCCACAGAGGAGGTTCTCGATCAAAACCAAAAGTGCATCACACCTCCACAAGACATTCCAATCAGCTACAAAGAAGTTGAACCCGAGTCATCGGCCGAAACTTTGCGTTACTTGCGAGAGGATGTTTTACTGGAAAGCGTCACAGAAAAGGATTTGAACAACACTCTTTTGTCCTACCTGAGGATGAAAGGTCCACAGTTTTCAAGAGAGACAGTTCTTTTCAATGATGAATCTTACATCGATCTGGGGAAAAGAGTGGAACAACTCTGGGAAATTGAGCACCTTGGTCTCAAGGAGTTGATTCCTCGTTTTTCGAATTC
>JAIYDG010000722.1 GCA_027487625.1 Bacteroidota bacterium | reverse complement strand
GTCAAATTGCTCATACTTTGTTTGTTTTGATATTACTGCTAACTCGTTTATAGGTCTGATTTCCACCCCATCAGTGTCACCCCATAGTGAACACAGATAGGAGTTGTTGGTCTCTATCATCTAGCCTTTCCACGGCTTCAAAAAACAAAAAATGCAAACCTGTAAGCCGGATTCTGTATCCCGACAAGTCGGGCTCTTACCATTTATCTAGCCCGGCCGTCACCGGCAGGGTCAAGCGATCTACCCGTGAAAAACCGTGCAGACACATAGTAAGGACGAGCAGCCCCCGGGTGCCCATTTGCACCCTTTTCACCTATTTGATCTTTCAGCCCGCAAGGTTTACCTGCATCTTGCATCACTGCAAAACCGGTGGGCTCTTACTCCACCCTTTCACCCTTACCCCGGCAAGCCGTGGCGGTTTCCTTTCTGTTGCACTTTCTGTATTTCTTGCGAAATCCTGTCTGTTAGGCAGTATGGTGCTCTGTGTTGCCCGGACTTTCCTCTGATTACTCAGCGATAACCGATTTTGCCTGACAAAGGTAATTAAAAGGGATAGCTTTTCTCTAAATATGAATAGGTATCGTATTGTGCCCTGATTTTTATATCATAACTAGGATTGTAATTAATTGAATCATCAATTCCATTCATAATACGAGCTTTACAATTATCAGATAATTGTATTTGAAGAATGTCTTTTATAATCTTTTTATTTTTCTCAGAATAAATCGGAAAACCACATTCAATTCTGTTTGATAGATTTCTTGTCATCCAATCGGCTGAAGCCAAATAGATTTTTTCTTTTCCTCCATTGTGAAAGACAAAAATTCTTGCATGTTCTAAATACCTGTCAATAATTGATATTACCCTGATATTCTCTGAAAGATTTCCAATTCCTGCAACTAAACAACAAATTCCTCTAACTATTAAATCAATTTTTACTCCGGCTTTACTTGCATCATATAATTTTTTAATGATGTCAACATCTACCAATGAGTTCATTTTAGCAATGATGGAAGCTTCTTTTCCTTGATTAGCAAATTGAATTTCTTTGTCAATCAAATCTATAAATTGCTTTTTCATGAACTCAGGAGCTACCAATAAATGATTAAATCCAGTTCTTCTGATATTCGTAAACAAAATATCAGTTAACATGTCTATTTCATTTGTTAGGTTTTTGTCTTTTGTGAAAAGAGCAAAATCGCTGTAAAGTCGAGCAGTTACGCCATTATAATTGCCAGTTGAGAGATGGGCATATTTTGCAATTGTTCCATTTTCTTTGCGTTGAATCTGACAAATTTTAGAATGTACTTTTTGTCCTGGTTTGCCAAAATGTACATGTGCTCCAGCTTCTTGTAATTGATTGGTCCAGTAAATATTTGATTCTTCATCAAACCTGGCTTGTAATTCCATTAATACAATAACCTTCTTGCCATTTTTTATAGCATTGATTAAAGCATTAACAACATTACTATTTTTTGCTACCCGATATAATGTAATTCTAATACTAACTACATTTGGATCGATAGCAGATTCTCTTAATAGTCTTATTAAATAATCGAAAGATTGATAAGGATGATGCACTAAAATATCTTCATGTGAAATTACATCAAACATGGTTTTGGCTTTATCAAAAGTTTTTACTGGAAGAGGAGGAAGTGATTCAAAATAATCTCCTTTCAAACCAACTTTAGGAAAATCCATGAAATCTTTGAAGTTGTGATACCTACCTCCAGGAATAAGATTTACATTTTTTAACTCTAACTTTTTAATGAGTAAATCCAGCATGTATCTTGGCATTTTCTCATCATAAACAAAACGAGTAGGACTTCCTTTTGAGCGTTGTTTTAAACTTTTTTGAATTTTGTCGAGTAAACTTACCGAATAATTTTCTTCATCCTGACTAATGGTAAATTCAGCATCTCTTGTCATTTTGATAACAAAGGCTTCAAATTTATCGTAGTCAAAAATAGAGAAGACACTGGGTAAATAAGCTCTAATAATATTTTCTAGTAGAATAATATGAGTGTCGTTTCCACTTTTTGGGAGGATATAAAATCTACTTACAATATTTGTAGGAACTTCTAAAATCGCATGTTTTGGCTCTACATTTCCATCCGAAGAAAACATTCGAACAGCTAAATAAATGCTACGATCTCTTAAATGTGGTGCTGCTTTTAAATCATCAATTAAAACCGGAAAAATTTGAGAAATAATATTAGACCTAAAATGTTCCTTCATTACTGTCAGTTCATTTTCTGTTAATTCAAATTCTTCTTTTAAATAAATTCCTCTTTTTCCAAGTTCAGGAATGATTTGATTATTGTATACAGATGTAAATCTGTCTTGTAGTGAAACAACAATTCTTTGAATTTCTGACAAAATTTCATCGGGTGAAGATTGAAATTCACTGATACTTTTTTTGCCATTAATTTTTTGAACTTTTCTAATTTGGGCTACTCTTACCCTGAAAAATTCATCCAGATTAGAAGAAAAAATTGCTAAAAACTTAATTCTTTCCATTAAAGGAGTTTCCGCATTTTCAGCCTCTTGAAGCACTCTTTCATTAAAATGCAACCAGCTAATTTCCCTATCTCTAAATAAATATCCTTTGCGGTCTTTAATCATGATTTCTAAACAAGTCTAATCCTACAAAAATGTAAAAATACAGGTTAACGAATTGTTAAATGTTTAAGACGATATTAAATGATTTTTTTGTAAATTGGGCATGGTTATTGAAATTTGTACCCTAAAATCAAAAATTATGGCTCACTTCATGGTTGAAATGTTTTTACCAGAAATCTTGGATATGGAATTTATGCAAATGATTCCTTCGCATAGAGCCTATGTAGATCAGCTAATTTCTGATGGTAAAATTCTAACTTATACAGTAAATGAAGAGAGAACCAAAGGCTGGATTATCTTTGATGCTGAGGAGGCAGAAGAAGTTCTGGATATTGTTCAACAATTTCCAATCAATAGATTTTTAACTTTTGAAATACATTCGTTGATGATTCATGATGGAGAAGCTTTTAGATTCCCTAAACTTCACATGAACTAATATAGGGCCTGCTGAAAATCTTTATTAGAACTTATCATCAGTCAATTAGCCATTTTTATAATAATTTAAATGCAAGTTATTAAGAACAATGGCTTAAAAAACCTTGCATCAAGTAAAATTAGTTTTCAAATTAAACAAAGACAGAAACAAGGCCATCTTTGTCGTTTCTGCCAAATTGAAGTATTTTATATACATCTTAAACACAAAATGGAAATCAAACAGTTTAATACCGAGGCAATTTTGTTTAGGCCAATTTATTGGACTTTAACAAAATGCATTCGGTATAATTTGGCAGCGTCTAAAATCTGACCTGATTCTGTCTTTTTCAGAAGGCCCTAATCTAAAAATGTAATTTTAAAATCAATCGGACAAACCATACTTAACATTGCACTAACTCCGCAATATTTGTCCTTAGATAATTCAACTGCTTTCAGCATTTTTTCTTCATCCTCTTTTTTTACTCTGATTTTATATTCCAAGTAAATTCGAGTATATATTTTCGGATGTTCATCTCGCAAATCTGCTTTAACATTTAAAGCAAAATCACTGAAATCAACCCTCATTTTTTGCAAAAGACTTACAATATCCATTCCTGTACAAGCGCCTAATGAGCTTAAAATAAGTGCTTTTGGTCTTGGTCCTTTATCATTTCCACCACTAATTACAGAGCTGTCTATGGTTAAATGATGCCCATCTATTATTGAATCAAATTCAAAGCCTTCTTTCCAGCTGGTTTCTACTTCGTGTATTGTTGACATATTATATACTTGTTTCTTTTTTCTCTTTGGCTTTAAATCCATCTCCTGCAATTGCACCCATAAATAATCCATAAGCAGAACTTCTATAAGGATTTGAAGTAATTGCACATGTACCATCAGCACAACCAACAAAATACCAATATGCTAGTCCTGCAAATCCTCCAATTATTGCGCCAATAATGGTTGTTTTATGTTTAAAAATAAACTCCTTCATCTAATCAAATATTAAGTTTTTTTTGCTTATTTCTTGTTATTTGGGGATTACCAACAAAAAACCTGCTTCTTTAATTTTATTTATACCTCCATGCACATTTTTAACTTGATTGAATCCATGTTTTTTCATAATTGAACTAGCCATCATACTTCTATAACCACCCGCACAATGTATCAAATATTTCTTATTAGGATTTAAATTCTCTAAAGCTTTTTCAAGTTTTGAAAGTGGAATTAACTCAGCACCTTCAACAAAACCATTACTCCATTCAGATGGATTTCTTACATCAATCACTATAGGGTTTTCAATACCTAATTCTTCTGCAAAAACTTCCGGTTCAATGCTTTCAACTAATTCAATGTTTTTGCCAGCTTTAATCCATGAATCAAAACCACCATCTAAATAACCAAAAACATGTTCATAGCCAACTCTCGCCAATCTTAGAATTGCTTCTTTTTCTTTTCCTTCATCTGCAATTACAATAATTGGTTTTCCATGGTCGATTAACGATCCTACCCAAACTGCATATTGACCTTCTAATCCAATATTTATAGAGCCAGGAATAAATCCTTTTTCAAAAATTTCTGCGGTTCTTGCATCAAGAATTATTGTTCCTTTTTCAATTTCTTCAACAACTTGTTCTACCCTTAAAGCAACTGCATTTCTGCTCATTACTTCATCAATATTTCTATAACCTTTTTTGTTAATTGCAGCATCAATAAAGAAATATTTCGGTGGTTCATCTAAGCCACTAGCAACTTTTTCTACAAATTCTTCTTTGGTTTTACATGCCAATGCATAATTCGAATTCCTTTGTAAACCAATTGTTGTAGAAGTTTCTTTTCCTATATTTTTGCC
>JAIYDG010000458.1 GCA_027487625.1 Bacteroidota bacterium | reverse complement strand
TGGAGTTGGAATAGGAATATATTTGGAATTAGAATCACCGTTTTAGCTAAAAAACATAATTCATAATTGAAATGGAAATTTAAGTTTAAGAAGTCCAATTGAAAATTTAAGAAGTCCAATAACCTTTTAGTATTGGTTGAGATTGTCAAAAATAGTATGAAATCTTTGTCCGAAAGTCAAAAAAGCCTCTTCGGATTGAACATTGTTTAAGTTTATCTCAGCCAACAAAGATCGAGCTTCAATAAGTGCCTCTTCCATTTTTTCACATTGAAATGGTGAATAATTATGTTTTGTTTGATTAAAGACATTTTCAATGTCATTAATTGAGTTAGATATGTAAAGTTTAAGTAATACATATCTAACATCGTTTGACATTTTCTGCAAAAATATAAAAAAACTATATTACTTTTTAGTCTTAATTATTAATTATACAATAATTGATAGTTATAAATAATGTAAAAAAATATTAATCTTACTTGAGTGATGATAAAACAGTGTTCTTGTTCAAATAAGAGTACCAACCAAACTAAACTTTTTCAAATTCTAATTTCACATGAAACGTTAAAGATTAATTTTTGAGCGCGCTCAAACTTTCAAAAAAAACGATAAACTCGAATCTTAAAAGATCGGTAACACTTAATTATGTATATTTATTTATGTTATTGCAAATTTTTGTTTAATTTAATTTTTGTTTGTTGTTAACATACAAATGTATTTTTAAAACAAACTTAATTTAATTTAATTTTTTTAAAATAATTAAATGTCTGAAATTTTTGCATTTGACATACTCGCCCTATCTTGAACAGATACTCGACGGATTTTACTGTGTGTGGCATTAACAACTTAAATTCTCATCAAATTAGGAGGAGCATTAGCAGATTAAGTTCTCATCAAATTTACTACCTGGGGTGAAAACAATTTACAGCAAAACCACAAGAGGATTAGTGGTTTATTAAAGGAAAAAAATTTGTTAGTTAAAATCTTTTAATCCGCGTGTAAACATCTAACGCAGCTGCAAATAATTGTTTTTTGCAACTACAATTGTGAACAAACCACATGATTTTCTCAGATTAAAGATTCGTTAAACATCAAAAAGATTTTTTTGGGTTTTCAAAAATTTAGTTTATTCTAAATCCAGGTGGGAACGTTTAATTAATGCAAAGCCACACAACAAACCAAAATTTTTTCAAAGCCCAAAAATGAAACATGGGGGAAAATGTTGTTAATTGATGAGAAAAACTAAAGTAAAACATTCTTTTTGAGTTTTACTGTTAGTATTATACTTCTGTTCTTTCAGACAAGTCAAAAAATCTAAACATGAGCAACGACGGAGAAAACCTTCGAAAATGGTTTTTGGCAGGAAAATACCTCGGAAAAGTTGAGCAATTTTGGAATGATCTGGACGAAAAGGTTCAATTTGACATCAACGACATTCAAGAAATTAATCAATTGTTGAAAAACTTGGAACTGCGATCTCGACGAATCACAATCCCCGGATCTGAAATGATTGATATATTTACAAGTGACATTTTTCTTGTTGTAGATAAAATTGTCGAAGCTCATAAAAAAATGTCATAATGTTTTTATTAAAATCAATAAAAATTAAAACGATTTATTTGCTTTGTTATTTTAGATTTAAAAAAACCGCCAAACAAAAATTAGATATCTATGAAGTTAATTTTTTTCTATAGAATTCTATAAATACGAAAAAAGAAAAAAAATTCAAAACAACCATTCTTAAATTTATATTACAAACATAATTAACGGTAAGAAATTATTAAAATAATAATTACCAAAAGATATTTTTGTGTTTTTTTTCTGTCATTACTTTTTGAAGTAATCGACTGTTTTTTTCGGCCTCAATCACAAAATTTTGGTAGCAGTTGACTACTTCTCTAAATAACAATTAAAAGCTTTAAAGAAATTATTAATATTATTGTGCTAGAAATAGTTTTTACTGGAAATAATATTAAAAATTTAGGTTAATAACTTTTAGTTGTTACTTGTAAGTTTGTTTGAGGTTTTCGGGTAATTGGGTGTGCAACAATTTTTGACCCCTGACAATTCTGCGATGAACTCGTGCAATTTCTTTGTGTTGGGAACAGATTTCTTTGTAAATAAAATCGCTTTCCTCAACATAATTGGCAAAGGTCAAAAAATCAAAACCATTCTTAAACAAAGCCATTTGTTCTTCGTTTGACAAACAAGACACACTTTCCACACAAAACTTTCTGTGGTGTTGCAATTCTTCAAGTTTGTTAATGGTTTTGATTAGTTCTTTTAATTTGTTTTTAAGAATTTTAATGTCGATGTCAACATTTAAAGAAAGAAACTCTTTTCCCGCTGGCGAAAGATGTTTTTTAGCCATGATTTCATTGTTCTAAGATTCTCATTCAACTGACTAAAGCAATGTTAAATTTGTAATTTGATCTCTATCTTTTTGCAAACGTATATGCATACGTAACAGGGATAAAGACCATTTTTCTGTAGTACCTTTTATCAATTTTAATATAACTTTTTGCAGTTAATAACCACTGTTTTTGATTCACAAATTTGCCAATTATATTAAACCGTAGACATCAAATTACAAATTTTTTGGCCGTTCTAATAAAATGTATTTTTGTTTTATTTTAGACCTCACATTTACATTTACGAATTTGTTTAACCATGGCTCTTCAAAACTATTCTACGTCTGATCTTTTGGCTCTTGCAAATGATGTCAAAGTAAAAGAAGATCTGCTTGCCAAAACTCACAAAAAAGAACACGACCTTCTGGATCTTCAAACTACAATCAGTCGACAATACAACACCGAAAATCTGGGATTGCAAGTACACGGACGCCTTGTTTTGGCTCATCTTCAGGTACTAATTATAATTAATTCTTAAAGTTATTGGGTTAAAAAACACTGTTTTACCAATTTTACTAAAAAAATGTTAAAATAGATTAAGTTTTTACGCCATTTAACTTTTTTTATAATAATATTTATTTTTCTATATTACAGATTTCCAACTCGGCGTTTAATTCGTATGTCGACAAAAATCAATTCGTTTACCGAGACTATGCCAAAGAGATGCATCAAGTGGACGTAGCACTTCGAAAAGTTCGTTTAGAAGTTAGGAAATGCGAACAGGATGTCTTTGAAGCCAACAACAAACTTTGGAGAGCACAAAGAGGTTTTAAATAGGTTGGCTTTTTTAACAATAAGGTTTCTTATTTCGTCAAGTATTAAAATTCAAACACGTTGATTAAGCATATTTGCCAGAAGTTGCTTAAGTTGTTAAATGCGTTGCTAAATTTGCTTTAATGCTAGTTTTACGTTATTTAACTTTTTTTAAATGGTTAAAAAACACTGCCTGTAATGTTATTAACAATTCCCATAAGAATTAGGGTTTTTTTAAAACTAATTCTACGTTATTTAACTTTTCTTGAATGGTTGAGAAACACTGCTTATAACGTTATTAACAATTCCCATGAGAATTAAGGTTTTTGTAAAACTAATTCTACGTTATTTAACTTTTCTTGAATGGTTGAAAAACACTGCTTATAACGTTATTAACAATTTCCATAAGAATTGGGGTTTTTGTAAAACTAATTTTACGTTATTTAACTTTTTTCCATAAGAATTGGGGTTTTTGTAAAACTAATTATACGTTATTTAACTTTTCTTGAATGGTTGAAAAACACTGTTTATAACGTTATTAACAATACTATTAATTATAATTATAATTTTTTGTTTTTCAGATTTTTTCGCTGGTCTTCTTTCAATTCTTATCGCCAAAAACAAATTGATGTCTTGACTTACCTAATTTTGACTTATTTAATTTTGACTTATAATTAATTTACAATGTACCTGTTTTATAAACAATTTTGTTTTTTGTCAGATAAACCTTTTGTGATAAAATCAAACAATTAATAAAAATTATTTAACTTTTCTTAAACGGTTGAGAAACACTGCTCATTATTAACAATTCCCAAGAGAATTAAGGTTTTTGTAAAATTAGTTTTACGTTATTTAACTTTTCTTGAATGGTTAAAAAACACTGCTTATTAATAACAATTCCCGTAAAAATTTGGGTTTTGTAAAACTAATTCTAGGTTATTTAACTTTTCTTAAATGGTTGAAAAACACTGCTCATTAATAACAATTTTCATAAAAATTTGGGTTTTTGTAAAACTAGTTTTACGTTATTTAACTTTTCTTAAATGGTTGAGAAACACTGCTCATAACGTTATTAACAATTTCCATGAGAATTGGGGTTTTTGTAAAACTAATTCTACGTTATTTAAATTTTTTTGAATGGTTGAGAAACACTGTTCATAACGTTATTAACAATTCCCATAAGTATTTGGGGTTTTATAAAACTAGTTGTATGTTATTTAACTTTTCTTAAATACTTATTTTTAGCATGTTAAGTGCTTTTAATTTTTTGTAGTCACTAAAAGTTAAAAAAAACATTGGTTAAAAAACACAAATACCCGGATTTGCTAAAGTTAAAACAAAGATCAAATTAACAAAAAGGAATCTAGAAAAATAAAATTTAAAGGGCTGGTTAGTGTAAGCTTAGAATAAACGACTAAAACACCGGTTTACAAGTTTAACATGGGTTAAGAAATAAAAAATTAGTCTAAAACACGTATACCCGGATTTGCTAAGGTTAAAACAAAAATCAAATTAACAAAAAGGAACCAGAAAAAATAAAATTTAAGGGGTTGGTTTGTGTAAAGTTAGCATAAACTATGATTTACGTTTAAACCCAATTTAAAAAGAAATGTAAATAAAAAAGGGGTTTTATACACCCTTAAATTTATTTGTCCTGGGTTATTTAACCTTTATAAGAATTTTCCAGATTGGAAACGTACTTTCTTTGAATTTAGTCAAAATTGTAAAGGTTTTTTACAATTTTTTTCATTTCTCGTTTAAAGTTATTCAAGCAACATCTTTAAGTGGTCGAAAAATTTCTGTTTTAATAAATCTTCTAAATGTAAGTATTTATTTTTTTAATTGAAATAATTTATTAATTATAAATTTAAATTGTAGAAATTGTATGCATTAATTTAAATGTAAAAAGTTGTAGAATTTGTATAAATAAACCTAAATAGTTTAATGAATGAACCTAAATGGTTTAATGAATGAACTTAAATGTTTGAATGACTTTTACGATCTAAAGTTGTAGAATTTGTATTTGTAAGTTTAAATGTAGAAAGTTGTAGAATATGTATGAATGAACCTAAATGGTTTAATAAATGAACCTAAATAGTTAAATGACTTTTACAACTCAAAATTGTAGAATATGTATTAATCACGTATTGATAAAAACATTGTAAAAACACAAAAGAAAATTTTGGCAAATATGTTATTTTAATTTCAGTTTTTCGTTTTTCTTCGCAATGGATCCTGCACAAGGTCAAAGCATCGGTGTCGGCGGTCAACCTGGACAACCTCAGGTCTACAACGGACCTGTCATCGTTCCTCCTGCGGTGAATCAAGGTATCGGTGTTGGAGGTCAGCCTGGTCAAGCACAGGTCTACAATGGGCCTTACATCGTTCCTCCGGCCGTGAATCAAGGCATCGGTGTCGGAAATCCGCTTGGACAACCTCAGGTTTACAACGGACCTGTTGTTGTTGGTCCCGCTCAACCCGGACCTGCTGGTCGAGGTCGTGGTCGTGGTCGTGGAAGAGGTCGTGGTCTTGGTCCTCGTGGCGGTCAGCAACGTCAACCGCGTCGCGCAAGAATTCCGGCGGTGGCGTTAACCCTCAACCCGATGGCTGTGGATTTCAGCACAATTACTCAACAACAAGGATTTGAGCAGGTTCAAAAATGGGTGAGGCGGTACAACTTGGTGAATAGGCGCCCCCAATTTCAAATGACCTCCATCAACACTGACATCAAAGCTGAAAACGGGCAGCCACAGATCCTTTCCGTTGGCTTTCGAGGCGATTTCGTGCTTAACGGAACTTGGCCAATGATTGTCCGAAACTTGGACGCCCGCATTGTTGAGGCAGTTGAGCAAAGTTTCGAAGCCGATGCTGCAGCTCAATTGGGAGCCTAAAAACGACAAAAAGATGACAAAGGTGTTAAAGTTACATGTAAATATTGTTTATTCTAATTGTAAATATTGTTTATTCCAATTGTAAATATGTAAATACGTCCTAAAAGCAATTAATTTACAAATACCCTCATTACTTTGTAAATACTTTTTTTGACTTGTACATATTTTTTCTGACTTAATTTAATACATTTTTCTTAACTTGCAAACACATGAATGACTCTAATAATGACCCTTAAATTTTACCTTTGTTGACATATGAATAAAAAAATCTACTATTAAATCCTATTGTAACTTTTCTAATAAAATTTGTCATTGTCGTTATTTTTCTAAATGTATGATTGAATATTAATAAAGAATATTGTCATTGCTTTAGTTTTTTTAGAGTGTTTTTAAAATTTACCTTAAACCAGTTTGCTCCTCTTGGTACAACTTTGACAAATCCCTCGGGAATAACGTTAAGATGGTTTTCGGATTGGTTAGAGTTGACGTTGGCATCTTTGGTATTGTCTTTAAAAATAAAATTGTCATCAAGATTAGATGACGGCCCATCGTAAACTTCAATTTGTGGGTAATAATTACCATCGGGGCACATTGCACAAACACATTGTTGGACTTTTTGACAATGACTTTCCTTAAACCCGTTATCATCAATTTTTTGAATTGTTTGGGGAAAAATAACTTGCTTGTTATTCTTAAACCACGATGTCGAAGAAATTTCTGGCAAATAATTAAGCAAATTACGATTTGTCAAACGTAAATACGTACATTCTTTTGTATATTTTGTGTACTTGTTGGAAGAAGTTGAAGAAACCAAATTAGAATTTGATTTTGCCTGTATTCTTTGACAACGTGGATTAATATCTGAAGATGAAGAAACTTTCATTTTTACCTTAAAGTTAATTGTTGTAAATACTATTTAAATATGCTTGTTCTTGAAGTAATGACTGTTTAATTTTAATAACTTTTTCCCATTCTTGTAATACTATTTTTTGAATATCAAGTATTTCACGATATTCTTTTCGAACTTTACTTTTTTCTTGACTTTTTGGAAGAGACAAGTAATATTTTCGTAAAGAAAAAAAATCTTGACTTAAGTTGTCGTTTAATTTTTCCCAAAAATTTATTTTTAAGTCAATGTGTTTTACAAGTTGCAATTTTCCTCCCATGGAAAGACCTTTTCAGAAAGCTTGCCAACAATCAACTGAATTTAAAATTGAAATTTTCGACGGCTTGAACCAATCAACCATAATAGTTCCCATCAATTATTTCGAACTTAATGTGTATGGGTAAACGCGCTTACGAGTAAATAAGAAAATTGCAAAAACTTGAGGATTAAGGTTTATCCAAAATTTACGTGACACAATTCTAAAAAGAGGGTGGGGATGTTTTAACGCAACAACCAAAAAAAGAGGGGGAGAAGGGGGCGGTATGTTAACAATAATGCTTATTAACAAAACTCGAAAAAAAGAGGAGGAGAAGAAACAAAAGAGAAACAATGAATGTCACGTATTTTTTGAATGGACTCGTACCAAATCTAAAAAGATTTAATTGTTTAAACTTTTTCGCGCGGGCTTTTAGTAATCTTTGAGGGTAAATCAAAAACGCCGGGAAACTTTTTTTAATCTTTTCTCCCCATAGTGTTTAATTTAGTCTCTTTGATTAACCTCAATTAGATTTAAAAGGAAAATAATTTTCAGTCAATTGACGTTAAAATGAGGGTGAGAAAATTTAAAAAGCTGCATGAGAACAAGTGTAATTTTACTTCAAACGAAAAAAATCCTTTTAAATTGGCTCAATTACTTTTTTTTGCGTAAGAAAGGACAATAAGAATTAGAAAACACTTGATTTGGCTTTAATGCTTGATTAATCGTTACCAGTATAAATAGGTTTGGTTTTGATGGGGTAAGTTCATTACAAAATCTAACTTCAACCACTACACTTGATCAAAAACTTTACAACAAAATCATCTTTTTGGACTCTGCTACTACGCCAAATTGTTTTCTGTTAAAACGAATTCAACTCATCTATTCGGACAACTTTACCTCTCTTCGGATTGAAAAATTTATCATCTCAAAGTAAGATGGATTCTCATTTGTTAGATCGGATTGATGCTGCGCTATCTGTTAAAAATGAAATTGACAATTTGCTAATTTTAGCTGAATATTACCTTGATGATTTTGAAAATATTACTCACAAAAGATGCCAAGAAATTTCAAAAATTCTAAAACTAGCAAAAATAATGTTAGAAGAACAATCAAGTGAATTTGTCGACTTGTTTATTATGGATCAAACTCAAATTTTGCAAAAAAAAACTCAAATTTGTGTGTGCAAGAAGAATTTCCAAAAACAAGCTAAATTAATTAAAAAAATGTTTAACCAAGAAATGTTTATTTGTCCTGTTAGAGATTATACAAATTCTAGACAAGTGTTGTCACAATTGTAAATGTATTTTAATGTTAAATATTTTAGTATTTGTTAATATTGGTACTGTAAATATTAGTATTGTTACTTTAGAATTGTTAAATATATACATTTTTTCGAAATTTTTTTCATTTTTTCAAAAACTTTTTCATCCGGGCTCCATAGTTCCTAAAAATATTTAAAAATCTATTTTACCAAAAGTTTTATTTAATAATTTTAAAATTGTTTTTTACTTTTTACAACAATATTAGATTTTTTAGCAAAAGAATTGGTATCAAAAACTTGACAAAATATGTTATGAGCTTACTTGCTTTTTTCCGATTCTACTTTTTGTGAAGTACTTTTGTCGACCGTGATAACTTCAATGTGTTCCGGGCTAAAAAACATAAAATTATTTGATTTTAATTTAGAAAATCATCAATATTTAATACAAAAACGTAAAGAATAACATTTTATGCTTTAAAAATTAATTAAGGGTTATTTCTTACTTTTTGTCTGAAGTTGATTTCTTTTTGGCATCAGAAGTAGCAGCTGCTGATTTACCAGATGCGTTGGTAGATTCATCTTTTTCATCGTTACGCCCCCCATTAGCTCCTAAATCCTCAGGTCCACCGGTAGCACCAGAATCATAAGTAGTAGACCCAGCAGATTCAGTAGTAGCATTCTTGGATTCGTCAGTAGAATCTTGTTGTTTGGGAGTTTTCAATTTGGGGTCAACGTAGTTGGGATTGTCTATTCCAGAATTTGTTTCAGAATGCCTAAAATAATTAAATTAAAGTGTAAATTTAATTTTAAAAGCAAAAACCACAAAGTTAATTTAATTTTAATGTTTTAGTTTAACTCTAATTAACGTATTTCAATATGTTTTCAACACAATTTTCTTAAAAAATGTGTACCTGCTTTCGGACAATTCAATTTTTTCTGTAGTCGGTTTTGTACTTCCGTACCATCTCTTGTTCCAAAAAGACTTCTTTAAAGGTTTCTTTTCGTTTGGTTTGGTAGTGCGCCTCACCCTAATGATGGGAGTAGTTGAAACCCTGTCTTGAGCAAGTTCTTCTTCCCATCGTAAAGTGAAGTCCCTTTCTCGGTTTAGTTCTCGTTTAAGCAATCGGTTTTTTTGGCAAAAGTACACACAAGAACCAATTGAAAACCAAAAACCAATAACCCCTAATACGAACGAAACGTAGTAGAATGTTGTGCAGCGAAAAATGTATTCTTGGTCCTAAAAATAACATTTATTAAATATAACATAAAATAAAATATTTTTAGATAAACATTAATAACGTAATTAGTGTTTAATATTTTTTAAAATGGCTTACAGTGGGAAAGTCTGGTAGGTAAACTGCAACAAAACGGTAATCCGGGCAAACGTGACGAAGTTCGTAGCAGTTGTAATTTGGCTTTTCACAGATGTCCAAAGTCACCTAGTACCAAAATAATTACGTAATATTAAAAAGATAAATCAAAAAATCAAAAATCTTAATTAGGTTTACAAATAGTTTTTAACTTTTTTAGTTTACAATGTGCCTTACAACACACGGGTTAGAAAACACTGGTTTTAATTAATGTTTTTAAACCCAAATGATTCTAATAATTGTTTTTTACCACAAATTTAATTCCAAAAAAACAATTTTTTCAATTTTAAACTAGTACTATTTAAACTTTTTTTAAATTTTAGGATAAAAAGTTATTATTTTTTAAATTTTTATTATCACCCGTAATTAAGTAACAACATGTTAAAGCTTTATAAAACTAAAATTATACAATACTTACAGGGTTGTAATGTGGCACAATTCTGAATACGCAATCGGCAATATCATCTGAGTGATATTTTGCACAGATTTGAGATTTTGCTACGTTTAGACAGTTTTTGTCAATCACAATAGCTGCAATTGAAACACACAAACTTAGAAAAATTACAATTCTCATGTTTTTTCCTTTCTCTTTAGCAATAAAAAGTTAACTAAACTATCGCAACTTGAGTTTGGCTTGGTGCGATGTTGTTCGTTAGATAGACAAAAAAGTGGTATAATCAAATTTAACAAGGTTGACAAATGATTTTTTTGAATCAAATAAGTACTTAATAAATTTTGTGTTTTAATTTATGTTATTTATTTTATTAAATTTAAAATTTTCTATAGACAGTTTAAAAATTAACAGATAAACTTTTTAATTTGTTAAGACAAAAAAATTCTAATTTGTCAATATAATTAAATTCGAAATGATCAACTTTTCTTTTCAAATCAAATAAAAAACGTTGTATATCTGCATAGCCAATTAGTTGATTCTCAAATGGATTCATGCTATAAGAAGCCATTCAATAAATATTTAAATAATCTAAAAATAAGTTTATGTTTGTACTATTTTGATAATTATAAGTTAAATTTTAGTCATTACAATTATTTTTAAAACAATCTAGTGTGTATAACGTTTGTGTAAATTTACAGTTTACTTTTAAAAATGCTGAGTTTTATCTAGTGTCAAATTTCATTTTGTTTATAATCTTTTTTTTGACACATTAAAAGATCAAATTTAAATGATTCAGAAAAATTCTAGCTAAAAATTTGTCTTTCTTTTGTTTAAGTTTGCAGCAAATTTTGAAAAAAATTAAAGTATTAAAATTGTTTTTAGTCATTGAACGGCTGTGGAAACAAAACAGCTTGCGTATCGATAATGAGGTCAAACAAGCAAAAGAAAAATGAGATGAACCTAATGCCAGACTAACCAGAGTTCAAAAGAACTAAAAATAAATTATGATTTGCTACATTCAAAATAAAATTTTGTTCTTTATTTCATAAAATTCTGATAAAAAGATTTGTAAGAACTAAAAAAGCTTTTATGGATGAATTTCAACAACAGTGTCGTTATTCTGTTGTTGTTGTTGTTGTTGAAGTTCTGTTTCATCTTGAATGTTTATTTCCGTATGAAAAGAACTTTGACTTGAAGTTGATGCGTTTAAACCTAAAACCAAACGTAAAAAACTTGTGTTTTTTTGGTAACTTGTTAATTTTTTTAGACAATAATATTGATTAAACTATTTACTAAATTAGTCTGAGTTAATACTTACTTGGTTCTTTACGGTTTGGTTTGATTTTTGACATCCTAATGGAACTGAACTTTTTCTTTTGCTTGTTTTTGTCTTCAGAATCTGTTTAAAAACCAATATAAAAATTGATTCGTAATTTTTAGTAGGTTTTATAAAAAATAACAAGTAAAAGTTTAAATTAATACCTGAAGTTTCTGTTTCCTTTGAACCAAGGTATTTGGCAAACTCTCTTAATTGTTGTTCTGTTTTGGGATCCATGTTATTACCCGTAATGTGTTTGTGACAAGCTTGAATTCCAACGAAAATAGTTGAACAACCAATCTATAAACAAAAATTAAAAATAGTTATAAATTAAACCATATCTATTTGCTTGTGTTAAATATAATTAATGAAATTAACTAAATTTAATTTTTGTAACAAAATATACCTTAAGCATTGGGTTAACTTTGAGTCCATATTTTTTGGCGATGTAACTTGCTGCTCGTTGATCCAGAAAGCACCCAAAAAAGGTGCAAATAAAAGTGATGACAGCAAAAGGTGATTGTTTATAAAGCCAACTTTTGAGTGGAATATCAGCTTCGTTATAACTTCTTAACGTATCCGCAAGTAAAGTTGGTACATCGCTAAAGAAAAAGTCACATTCCGACGCATTTCGTGACATCAAAATTTCATTTGACGCAGACAAGCTCTTAAATCCGGTTTCGATCATCTTTTGTTGTTTCTGAAAAACACATTACCATATTGTAAATATTATAAAATTAACTAATTAGTTAATTAAACTTTAAATTATCTAATGTTTACCTCAAGTTCTTGAATTAATTTGTTTGTGACGAATACGTAGGCCTCCCGATATAAAACGTTTTCTTGTGTTTTTGACATTTGAAAAGCGATTTCGTCTAAATTTTTGTCAAATTCCCGTTTGGTTCGAACATTAAAAGACGTTCTTTCAGGGTTTGCTCTGTTATAACAATCTTGTATTATGTTTTCAATTGTCCAATGTTCATCTTCGTATTCGTAATCAATAAACGATTCTGACGTGTTTACCTTAGATTCAAATATTTCAGAAGCGGCATCAAACAATTCAGACAATTCTGAAGAAAGATTTGACAAATTTGACGATTTTGATTCAGAATTTGACGACGTTAATTTAGAATTTGACGACTTTAATTTAGAACTTGACGGCGTTGACTCAAAATTTGACGACGTAAATTTAGAACTTGACGACGTTGACTTGGGATTTGATGTTTCTAACGCAGAATCTGACGACGTTGACAATTCAAGAGCTGATATTAACATTTCTGACAAAGGACTGGACGTTTCTGGCATAAGATTAAACGGTTTTGACGTAGATTTACTCAAATTTGACGTAGATTTTAACATTTCTGACGTAGACTTGGACATTTTAGACGCAGAATTTGACGCAGAATTTGACGTTGAAGACGTAGGCTTGGACATTTT
>JAIYDG010000537.1 GCA_027487625.1 Bacteroidota bacterium | reverse complement strand
GTTCCGCTTATTCTAATCAAATAAGTTCCATCAGTAGAACCAGAAAGTACTTTATTCATGATTTCTTTGCCGCTTGGGTCAAATAACTTCAAACTGCTTAATTCTCTAACTCCACTTATTTTAATTTCATCTTTAAATGGATTTGGATTCACAACAATTAAATCTGAATTAGTTGTTGATTCATTTAAGTTTAAACTAACTACAGGTGAATAATCGAATTTACCATCATAATCAACTTGTTTTAATCTGTAGTAAATAGTACTAGCAGAAATATCCATCAAATTCAGTCCATCAAAATATTGATAAGACTTCAATAAGCTACTATTACCTTGTCCTTTTACTTTTCCAATTTGAGAAAATGAGTTTTCAGAATCAAAACTTCTTTCAATTTCAAAATGACTATTATTAATTTCAGTAGCAGTTGTCCATTTTAATTCAGCTTCACCTTTTTCATTTAAAATTACTGAAAATTCTTTCAATTCTACAGGAAGTGTTTGGGTTGAAGTTGAAGTATAAAAACCTCTATTGTAATTTGTTGATGTACCAGAACCATTGAAAGAATAAACCCTGAAGAAATAAGTAGTTCCAGGAGTTAGACCAGTTAAATTAACTGTATTTCCAGTTCCATTATAAATTACATAAGAACCTGCAGTTTTCATTAATTGAGTACCCAATCCAAAAACAGTATTTGCAGTATAAGCAATGCCATTAGTTGGTGGAGTAAAATTAGCATTATTGGCTCTAGCTATTACTAATGAATTTGAACCACTTCCTTTTGTCCAATTGATTGAAATACTATTACCTGTATTATTTGACACAGTCATTTGATTGGGTGGAATTAAAGGAGTGAATATTCCATTAGCAGTATCAACTTTAATAGTAATTCCTTTTGAATATGTTCCAGGTAAAGGACAATTAGCATCAGAAGCCGTAAATGTCATAAAATATGGAGCTTTGCGAGCTGCACTTACAGGTGGTATCCAACAAAACAACATAGAATCTTTTTTAGGTCCGTTAAGTGCTCTTGTTGATGGTGTATACATAGGTATTAAATCAGCCCCCAATGTCGTTAAATCTGGAGGTGCATTCCATGTTAAATTTGTTGTATCAGTTGAGTCAGAAGCAACCGCTACAAAACATAATTGTTGTCCCGCATTAATGGTATAATTCAACAAAGGTTGTGTTACCGTTGATTGTGTATTTAAATCATAGGTTCTTATCCAGGGTAATGAATTATTAACTATGCTATTTCTAGTCATGATTAACATTTCTCTTCGAACTCCAGATATATTAACCCAAGTATTGGTAGAATCTTTTCTCCATTCTTTTATCATTATAGCAATTGGAGCATTAAAAAGTCCCATTGGTCTAAATCTTAAATCACCTGTAGCATAATTAAAACTAATGCCAAAAGGGTAGTTATTATTTTGACTTGGAACACCCAAATAAGGAAATGGAACCAGCGCAGAATATGGCGCTGTATAATTAGCATTAACATTTGGAGCACTTAAAATTGAAACCATTTCATAGGATATTGAATCCCCATCAGGATCAAAACCACCAATATTATAATAAACGTCCTTTCCTGCATAGACAGAAGCAAGTGGCTTATTTATAAAACTCGGACTTGTGTTTGAATATCTTTTATCAAAAACTAATTCTGTATAAAAATTTTGTGAAGAAGGAACATTTAAAGTTGTTATTGAGGAGGTTCTGCAACATTCAGAAAAACCAACAGCTAATGTATTACACGAAGCAGGTACAGAAGCCAGACTAATATTTCCTTGGAAAGAATAAATTTCGGCAGCAGGATTATATGAGCCAGGAGTTTTAGTTCCGCAGTTTGAACAATTTGTTGCACCTGCTTGAGAACATAATTGAATTACATCTACCACTCCTGCTCCAGGAACAATACTTAGGGCAGTAGATCCAAAATTTGTATTGTTACATGTGCTAGTCCTTCCATATAATGTCACATTTATTGTGCATGAAGTATTCAATGGTCCCGCTGGACATCCACACAATCCAATTCCAGAACAATCTCTATATAACTTTAATTTTACATTGATTGTAGTTGCATTTACTCTAGTATAAGTCATTTCGCTACCCATATAATGAGATGCTTTTGATTGAAATGAACCAAAAATAAAAATAAAAATTAATAAGGTAAAATAATGTTTCATAGTCTTTTTTTTCAAATATATTTAATTTCAAATATTTAATACTTAACTAAAGTAAATTTAAGAATTAATTACCTTTTCAAATTAAAACAAGTGTAAACAGCTAAGTCATTGTATTTTCCGTTGTGAAAAAATCTATCTTTAAAATAGGCCTCTTTCTGAAAACCTAAATTTATTAAAATCGCAATTGCACCTCGGTTTAATGGTGAAACCTTTGCTTCTATAGCATGTAAATTCAAGTTTTGAAATCCAAATTTAACAATTGCAGTTACAGCTTCAATTGCCAAGTTCTTACCCCAATAATCAACCCACATCTCCCCTCCTATTTCAGCTCTTCTGTTGGTTGATTCAATCGACATCAAACCACAAGTACCAATTATCTTATTTGTTTCTTTATGTAATCCAGCCCATGCAATTGCTTGTTTGTTTTGATAGGCATTTAAGGTTCTTTCAATTAATTCATTTGCAGATTTTTCCTCCTGCATATTCTCCCTTCCAATAAATTGATTTACCCTGGAATTTGCTCTCATTTTAAAAACTTCATTTGCGTCCTCTAATTTTAAACTTCTTAATATTAGCCTTGGAGTTTGAAGTACAGGAAAATCAGAGAAATACGATTGGTTTAAATTTTCCATCTATTTAAAAATAAATTATTCGGAATTATTGATTATTTATTTAAGTTGGAAATTAACATAAAATCCTGATTTATGACCAATTAAATTAAAAATCAAAATGAATGATCATAAAAATTCAGGCCCAAATTCCTGATAAGCGGTTTCCAATAATATAGGCAGCAACCCTTTGATACAAAATTAAATACATTAAATTAAGCAGCAACTAAATTGCTCTTCTTATGGTTGATAGAATTATTGAAAAAAAGAAATTTAACACAAAAACTATTCTATACTTTGTTATTGGAATTAGCTTCTTATCATTATTGTTTTATCTAATTAGAACAAATTTTTCTAAAGAAGTAAAAGCTGATATTAACAGGGTTCATATTGGCTTTGTTAAATATGGTGAATTCAAGGAATACATTGCCATTGATGGAATTGTACTTCCAATAAAAACCATTTATCTCGATGCAATAGAAGGTGGAAGAGTTGCTGAAAAGTTTGTTCAGGATGGAGCCATTTTAAAAGAAGGTGAAGCTTTGCTGAAGCTAGTAAATACTGATTTACAATTAGATTTTTTACAAAGAGAAACTCAGGCTTTTGATTTAATAAACAACCTTCAAAATGCTAGAAACAATTTAGAAAACTTAAAAGTAAATCGTTTAAATCAATTAGCTGAGGCTGAATTCCAATTTCTTGAAGCTGAAAGATTATTTGAAACCAATAAAAAACTTTTTGAAGAAAATCTCATATCAAAACAAGAATATCTGCAATTCAAAAACAGTTATGATTATTCATCAAAAAGAAAAAAATTGATTGAAAAAGCAATTGTTCAGGATTCAATTACTGCCTTTGAACAAATGAAACAAATGAGAGAATCTTATTCTAGGATGCAAAGTAATATTAAACTGATGCGTCAGAAAACTGAAGATTTAATCGTTCGGGCTCCTTCTGCCGGTCAATTGTCTTCATTTAAGGCAGAAATAGGTGAACTCAAAAACAAAGGTCAAAATTTAGGTCAAATTGATGCTTTAAATGGGTATAAAATACGTGCCCAAATTGATGAACACTATATCAATAGAATTACAATTGGTCAAATCGCAGAATTTGATATCAATCAAAAATTATATCAACTGAAAATTAATGCCATCAATCCTCAAGTTGTAAATGGAAAATTTGAAATAGACCTATTATTTAATGGCGAGATTCCTAAAGGCATTAAAAAAGGACAAAATATTCAAATCCGACTTAGCTTAGGTGAAAACGAGAAAGCACTAATGGTTGAAAAAGGAGGTTTTTACGAAAGTACTTCTGGTCAATGGATTTATGTTTTAGAAAAAGATAAAAAATCAGCAACAAAAAAAGCGATTAAAATCGGTAGACAAAATCCTGATTTCTATGAAATTAAAGACGGCTTATCTGATGGAGATGAAGTAGTAATTTCATCTTATCAAACCTTAGGTGATTATGATAAAATAATTTTTAAATAAACCAATATGTTAATAGAAACACAAGCATTAAGCAAAATTTACAGGACAGAAGAAATTGAAACCTGTTCTTTAGATGCAATTAACCTAACAATTGAAAAGGGGGAATTTACTGCCATCATGGGGCCTTCGGGATGTGGCAAGTCAACTTTGTTAAATCTAATTGGAATGTTAGACAATCCAAGTTCAGGAAAATATTTTTTCGATGGAAAAGAAGTTTCAGCTTTAAATGAAAAACAAAGAGCCAACTTAAGAAAATCTAATATTGGTTTTGTGTTTCAAAGTTTCAATTTAATTGATGAATTAAGTGTTTTTGAAAACATTGAATTACCATTATTGTACTTAGGATTTAATGCTTCTGAAAGAAAAAAGAAAGTAGAAGATGTATTGGAAAGACTTGAAATTACTCATAGAAAAAAACATTTTCCTCAACAATTATCAGGCGGACAGCAGCAAAGAGTTGCAGTTTGTAGAGCCATAGTTTCAAATCCAAAATTAATTTTAGCTGATGAACCTACGGGTAACTTGGATTCAAAAAATGGTGAAGAAGTGATGAAACTACTCAAAGACTTAAATCAGCAAGGAAGCAGCATTGTAATGGTTACACATTCAGAAGAACATGCAAAATATGCAAGCAGATTAATTAAAATGTTAGATGGAAAAATTGTTTAATTAATAATTATCTGAACATGATTAAAAATTTACTCAAATCAGGCTTACGCATTTTGTGGCATCACAGGGCACATAGTTTTATAAATATACTTGGATTATCTCTTGGATTGGCTTCTTGTATTCTTATTTACATGTTTGTAAAAAATGAAACCAGTTATGACAATCATCATAGCAAGAAAAATAGAATTTATAGAATTGTTTCTGAATTAAATTTAGGTGGAGAAGACACAAAAACAGGCCTAAGTTCTTATATGTTATCACCAACTTTAAAAAAGGATTATCCTGAAGTTGAAGAGGCTGTAAGACTCATGCCTATAGGGAAACAAACTGTATGGATTGATGAAAAACCATTTCAATTCACTGACAATTTTATGGCTGATACAGGGTTCTTTTTCCTGTTTGATTATGAGTTCATCGAAGGTGATCCAAAAACTTGTTTAATGGAACCCAGAAGTGTTGTAATTAATAGCGAAGTTGCACAAAAAATATTCGGTCAAGAATCAGGAAATATAGGAAAGACAATCAAGTATTCCAGACAATCCTATACAGTAAAAGCCGTAGTAAAAGATATTAAAAATAATTCACACTTATACTTTAATACACTTACTTCTTTAAATTCAATCCAAGAAGGATTAAAAATTCAGCTCGAAAACGATTGGTTTTACATGGCGCAGTATAATTATGTTTTGTTCAAAAACGAAAATGATGCCAAAGGTTTTGAAAGTAAACTAAAACAAATCAATGAAAATTATATAAATCCTTGGTTAAAAACCGTCAATAGTGAAGGTAAACTCACCTACTATTTACAAGCACTTCCTGATTTACATTTTAATATTGAATTTCCGAGTGGACATACAAAAACTGGAAACAAATCTTATATCTATATTTTTTCGATTTTGGCAATTTTCATTTTAGGAATTGCTTGTATTAATTATATCAATTTAGCAACAGCAAGTTCCTCTAAAAGAGCAAAAGAAATTGGCATTAGAAAAACCTCAGGAGCTAATTCAATAGAGCTTTTTTATCAATTTATTATTGAATCAATTATTACTGTTCTTTTTGCAATGCTTGTTGCTTTTATTTGGGTATATTTAATGATTCCAGTATTCAATCAAATTACAGATAAATCACTAGGATTAAGCAAAGAAATTTCATTTTGGATTCAAGTACCTATATTAGTTGTAGCAATCGGAATTATTGCTGGTGCATATCCTGCCTTCTATTTATCAAGGCTTCAACCAGCATTGGTTTTAAAAAGCAATAAACTACCCGGTGGATTCAATAATTGGTTTAAGAAAAGTCTTGTTTTATTACAATTCATCATTGCATTGGTATTTATGATTTGCACCAGCGGAATTTATAGTCAAATGAGTTTTTTAAAAAATGCTGATTTAGGCTTTAAAAAGGAGCAAGTTTTAGTTATTAGTTTACCGGTAATAGACTCTTCATTTGCTAGTAAATTTGAGGTAGTAAAACAAGAATTAGGTTCAAAACCATTTATAAAAGAAATTGCATTAAGTAATAATATACCAGGAAACCCAGTAGGAATGTTATTACATCTGATAGAACAGCCTGGAGAAAAAAATATTGAAAAGGGTATCGATTATATGATTGTAAGTCATGAATATCTTGATTTATTAAAAATTCCAATCATTGATGGTCGAAACTTTTCAAAACAATACATCACCGATGATACAGCTGCTTTTATTGTAAATGAAAAGGCAATAAAAACATATGGATGGAAAAATCCATTTCAAACTGTTTTAGAAAATGGTTTTGGTCATAAAGGAAAGATTGTAGGAGTAGTTAAAGACTTTCATTACAAATCATTGCATGAAGAAATACAACCACTGGTAATTATGCTTGGCGGTAAAATGCAAGGAAGTTTATTAGTAAGTATTGAATCAGGTAAAGAAAGTGAAAGTATTAAACACGTTGAAGAAATATTTGGTAAGTACAGCAAAAAATATCCACTTGAGTACTTTTTCCTAGATGATAATTTCAATAAACTTTATAAAAATGAAGATAGATTAATGAAGTTATTCAGCATCTTTTCTATGATCAGTTTAATTCTATCTTGTTTGGGATTATATGCTTTAATTACATATAGTTTAGAGCAAAAAATCAAAGAAATTGGGATAAGAAAAGTAATGGGTGCAGGTATTAAGGATATTATAATCAGTATAAATAAAGAATACTTCATTTTATATGTATTGGCCTGCTGTATAGCTATTCCCAGTTCATATTTATTATTGGCTAATTGGCTTCAAAACTTTGCAAGCAGAATAAACATCAACCTATTAATATTTGCACTACCTGTTTTTGTTGGATTTATTTTAGCAGGTTCTACTTTAATTATAAAAACGTATTTAAAAGCAAATGAGAATCCCGTAAACAGTTTAAGATACGAATAGGAATAAAATATATAAAATTTCGGTAAATGGCTGTTCAGAAATGGACAGCCATTTTTTTTCCAATTATCGAAACGAATCCGTCAATAAAAAATTAATAACTACCATATAATTGAAAATTGAATAAAAAAGCAGAACTAAGCCGATAAATCACTAAATCTGTTAAATATTTGTAATAAAGACCCAAAGTTATTAAATTGTTTTTTTTATTGATTTTAAAGCAGATAAGTAAAAAATAAAATGAAATTAAAGATATTAATAGTATTGAATCTCATTTCTGTTTTTGTGTTTTCGCAAGAAAAGACCGAACAGCAATTATCAAATGAGATTATGAAACTTAAACGAACCATTCAAATTCAAAAGGAAGAAATAAATACGCTTAGCAAACGAAATGCTGAAATTGAAATTAAGTTAAATGAAATTTCAAATAATATTGATCAGAAATTGATTAGGAATTTGGAATTACAAGCTCAAAATGAAAGAGCGATAAATATTACTTTAGATGAATTCTCGCAAAAGTTTAAAGAACAAAATCAAACGGTTGAGGGAGTAAAAAGTACTTTAGACAAGCAACTATTTTACCAAATTTTATATTATTCTGTCGGGGTAATGCTTTTTTTAGTTATTCTATTTATTACAACTAAAATTGGTATAAAAAGAGCTTTAAAAAAGCAAGAACAAAATTGGAACAGTTTTAACGAACACATTTTAAGACAATAATAATGGCGAATCAGAAAAAAGGAAGGATAGATCCAATTACCTTTATATATGGCTTTGGGGCAGCTGTAATTTTAATTGGTTCAATGTTTAAATTCATAGGCTGGGATTATGCCAATGAACTATTTATAGCAGGTTTATCAATTGAGGCAGTTGTATTTTTAATTTCAGCATTTGAAAAAACAGAAGATGAAAAAGAATACAATTGGGAGAAAGTATTTCCGCAATTAACTTCTGATGCAGAATCTGGAAGTAATAATGGTCAAGATACAGATTCATATCAAGCTGCAATGAAACAATTCAGTGGAAGTATAAAGTCTTTATCAGACCAAATTACCTTATTAAACGGTTCTTTGGAAGAAATTAGGAAAGAAATGACTGCCAGTGCAGGCAAGGGAAAACAAATGCATGAGAGAATGGAAGAATTGAATATTCAGTTTGATGAATACAATCAACATATGCAAAAAATGAATGCCAAATACAGAGAATTCTTATCAAATAGAAAAATGTAAAAATGGCCTCAACAGTTAGAATTCCTAAATCAAAAGCTTTAAACTTCAAGAAACTATCGTTCTTGTATCTGATTTTTATTGTCTTTTATTTTAGTTCTACATCAGGGGAATACGTAAGACAATATATCAATTTAGAAAAAACTCAAAAAAGATTAAATGAACATTTAGCATCTCAGTTAACTGAAGTTGATTCAAACGACAAGAGAAGTTTATTAATTAAAAAAGAAGCTTTACAAGCAATAGATCAAATAAACAGATTAGCAGAATCACATGAAAAATTCATGGTAAATGTGATCAATTCAGATGAAGAACTTAAAGAAACCAAATTCGTTTCAAGTTTGGAAGAAATGGGTATTAATATTGATTCCATTGACAATATTCTTAGAAACTATGTTAATACCTTACCTGAAGAAGAACGCAGAATTACAGAAATTGACTTAGGATTAGTTGGAGATAAAGGTCCTTCACTAGCTTCCAAACAAAATACCTTTGTTAAAGGAACGCCTACTGGTGTTTTTGGCTCCATTATTCAACATTATAAAACTGTAGTTTTAAGTTCAGCCCTCGATGGAATACAGAAGTCGATGTCGAAAAAGATTAAAATTCAAACAGTTCATAAAAAGGATTCAAGCTTTCTCATTGGATTTAATAATACATTCAATTTTGGGGATTTAGTTAGATTTAATTTTTTATCACCACAAAACTTGAAACCAGAAGTAATCATTGATGATAAAAAACTGGAAGTCTTTCAGGATAAGGACAAGGAGTATTATGTAAATTGGATAGCAAATAAAGCAGGAGAATTAACTCTTATTGCTCGACTAAAGCAACAAGTGATAAAAAAGCAAATAAAGGTTATCGCTACTAAACCAAGTTTCCTTGAAAACAAACAAGAAATTGCCTGTTTTATTAATGAGCCTATAAGTATTAAATTAGAGAAAAACAGTATTAGAAATCAAGAAATTAGCTTTAGTTCAAATTCAGCAAAAATTGAAAGAAAAAATGATGAGTTAATTATTACTCCGCTGGTAGAAGGTAGATTTGTTGTTAATTTAAAACTAGGTGATAAAATTATTGACCAAAGAGTACTTTTTGCTGGAAAAGGAGAAGCACCTGAGGTTATTTTAAAAGATATAATTGGAAACAAAACAACATTAAAGAGCGCTCATTGCTTAGAATCAGTTGGCAATGAATGGCAGGTCGTTAATTTTAATTTCATAACAATTGACCCTAATGGAAATACAAAAAAATTAAAAAGTAATACAAGATTCTTAAGAAATGAACTTCGTGGTTTAACAAATAATTTGCCTGGAGGAAGTACAATTATTTTTGATCAGATAAGACTATTAAACAAGGATGGAATAAAAACGACATTTGGTTCACCAATTTTCATTGAAAAATAATGGCAAGATTTGTTAGAATAAAAAAGAGTAAAAATTTAAGATTCAAGCTAATAAGTTTGATGTATCTTGTATTTTTAGTTCTTTCAATTGTACAAATCCCTTCAGATTGGTTAAAGGTTAATCAGCATATTCGAACTTACATCAACAAACCTGAAGGAAATTATGAAGATGCTAGTTTAGATGAATTAGCCTTTCGTTTTGAAAAAGTGTATGACAATTTTATCAAATTTATAAATTTTGATAAAACTACTGGGAAGCTAAAAGAATCAAACTCGTTTAGTCAAAATGATGAATTCTTTATTAAAAGTAATTCAGGAATTGAATTGTATCAAGTCATTTTAGATTTGAAAAAATGGGCTCAGTTATTACCTGAAAATGATCAATCAAAACAACTGTTTTATGATTTATTCAAAGAGGATTTAAATAATGGAATTGAGAAAGAAGAATCAACAAAATGGTTAAACTGGAGGTGGAAACATATTCCAATTAGTTTATCAATAAACTTAATGGAAGAATTAAAACTAAGATTAAAATTACTTTCACAATTTGAAAAAAAACTGGATAATACTAGAAATAAAAATGCCTTTCGAATTCGAAATAACCAATCAAAAATGAGAGTTGGTGATAAAACAGAATTATTATTAAATGGTGATAGTATTGAATATGTTAGAATAACAAGAAACGATGTAATAAGTGAGGAATACACTATAAATGGCGATACCCTAATTTTTAATCCTACCTTTTCTGGCAAGTATCAATTGAGTATTATAGGAAAGAATTCAATTGAAAAACTAGAAATAGATGTTAAACCAAAACCATTTGGGAATTCAAATCAAGAGGTTTTGAAAGTTGTATATGTTGGTGTAAAATATCAAGAAAGTATAATAGGTTTAAAAAGAGGAATGACTTTAATCTCTGATGAAGGGTGTAATGCTAAATTAAACTTTAATAAGTTCAATATAGAATATATACCAGAAAAACCAGGTTGGTTAAGGATGAGAGTTTCTAATCAAAATGGCTTATTTTGTTTTGATTCAATTTATGCTAAACCATTACCAAAACCATTAATAAGAATTAAAGATTTAGCTTCTAATGTATTAAGCAAAAAAAGATTTATTAAAAATGGTGAATTAGAATTAATTGCAATGCATCCTTCCTTTGAAAACAATGTATTTGAAATAAAATCCTTCAAAGTAAAATGGGTTGGTATTGGTGGAAGAACAGAAAATATTAAAGGAACAATTTTAAATGTAAATGCTGAAGAAATACAGAAAATGCAATATTTAATTATTCATTCAATCGAATATAAATCAGGCATTGAAATAATAAAAAAAGATCAACCAATAATCATTCAAATAATTTAAAATGAAACTATCTAAAAATTTATTGTTGGTCATTAGTATCTTAATTTACCTAAATAGTTTTGGGCAGGATACTTTAAGAATAAAGCAAACATTAAGCATTTCTAAAAATCAAACATTTAAAGTAAATCCGGGAACAGTAATCATATTATCTCCTGAAACCAGAATATGGATTGAAGGAGGATTGAATTTATTGGGAACAAAAGAAAAACCTATTCAAATAATTTCCGAATTTGAGCAAAGCCCAGGAATTGGATTAAGTATTAATGGAAATGCAAATAAACAATCAATAAATATTAGTTTCATTGAATTCAAAGGATTGGTTCAGGCAATCAGATTTGAGCCATTTTGGTACCGAAAAAATGTAACTATCTCAAATATTAAAATTTCAAATTGTACCTACAGTGAGTCCAGCATTTATGTTTCAGCACCAATATTGGATCAAAGAAATAAAGGAATTTATTTTAGCCTTAAGAATAGCCAATTTTATAATAATAGTTCTGGTATAATTCTCGAAGAATTTGGGAATAAAAATTTATTCTATTATTTGGATCAACTAGCATTTTTTGAAAATTATTTTGCAGGAACTGACAATTCATTGGGGGTTTTACATCTAAATTTATCAAATTCATATAAACTGAACAATTATTATGCAGGAGAATTCCTTTTTCATCGGAATCAAATTGATGCAAACGAGATTGGTGTCTCAATTTCAGGAAGCGCAGATTCCATTTCAATAAAAAGAATATTCACCGAGCCCAATAAAAGACCCATTTTTGATTTTTACATAGACCCTCGCTTACCAAAAGTATTTTATGAATCAAAAAAAATAGAAGAATGGAAGGCCGAATTATGTTTGGTAAAAACTATCAGTCATAATCTTGGAAAAATAGAATTGGAATATTTGAAATGCAAGGTTATTGATGTTACCGATAGTATAGGCAATCATATAGATTTCGAACAAAAAATAGATTCAGGTTCAACCCAAATATCTTACTTTTATAAAAATAATCCAGTAAATATCAAATTAGAAAATGGTATTAATTTAAAGTTGCCAATAATCGATAATAGTTTAAAAGGATTAAGGGATAGCCTTCAAATATTAGAAACTAAAAATCAATTAGATTCTGTTCTTATAGCTAAAATTGATATTTTTAAATCAAATTATGAACTTGGGGTATGGGGCGGTTTTTCTGCCTTTGCAGGAGACGTTAAGCACAAATTTGGAGTTCCCGGATGTTTGGAATGGACTGGAGGTATCTATTTACAATATAATATCAAACGCAATTTTTCATTAAGAGCGAGTTATTATAGAACCAATATAGGAATGCATGACCCAACAGCTCCTATTTTCTTATTTCAGTCAGCTCCTGTATACATAAATGATATTAATGGAAGTCTCGCTGAATTAAGTAGTTGGGAAACGAGTTTTAGAACGAAATTACATTCATTAGAATTTCAAACAATATGGTATTTAGGTAATAAAACCTATCAAAAGAATGGGAATAATAAAGGCAAATTCATAGTTGGAATTTCATTTGGAATTGGGGTTTTTCATTATACACCTTACAGAGGTGCAGTTTATAGCAGGTATAAAGATTCTGCAATTTTTGTCGAAGCTAGATCTTTGGGATTTGAAGGTCAAAATTTCCTCCCTAATATGGAAAAATATGGTAGATGGAATTTTAATTTATCAGCAGGTATAGAATTTAATTATATATATAAAAAGTGGAAATTCAAATCTGAAATTCGCTATGTGATTACTGGTTCAGATTATTTAGATGATATGGGAACTGGTTATATGTATGGTGGTAATTATGACAACTGGCTTGAATCTAATAAGGATTGGGTTGGGCCAACAAACAAATTCACAGGTAAACCTATAAAATTAGAAGAAGCTTTTTCTCGAAAAAATGCATCTAGTACAAGAAGAACAACAGATTTACTTCCTGATGGTTATTTTCAACTTCATTTTGGCTGTAGTTATGAAATAGACGACTTAATTCTTTCAGTCAAAAATAAAATCAAAAAGAAAGCTAACTAAAACAAAGGTGCTTAAATTTATCCTCATTTAATTGTCCATGATGTTTCTAAATTAAAATTTATGGCAAATGATAAAAAAGGGAACATTTTGTTTGATAATGATTCATTCAATGAAATTGTTGAATTTATTATAGTTATAGGATTAGGCTTTGGCTTATTTATATATTCTTCAAATTATAATGCCTTTTTTAATTCAAAAGCTGAAATTACTCAATCCTACAATAGTTATGATTTCATTTTTATTTGTTTATATGAATTAGTGACTATAAGTATTATAATTAAGTATTTAAAATATAGAAAGTGGATATGTAATGACTTCAATTTAATATTTGCGCCTGGAATGATTTTAGTTGCATTGAGCCTAATCGCATCTCGTGAATTTTTTGGATATCTAATAACATTTATATTTAAACAGACGGAAATTTTAAATCCTTTAATAAAAGAAACTAATATCAATATCTATTCAGATTTCGTTAGTATTCTATTAATTACGATTATAAATTCAGTATATGAAGAAGTTTTACTAATAGGATATATTTTTAAACGTTTAGAAAAACTACATCCAGTATTAATATTAGTTATTAGTTTTATGATTAGGGAATCATTCCATACATATCAAGGTTTAGAAAGTTTACCAATGGTCTTATCTATTTCAATTGTATTTGGAGTGTATTATCTAAAATTCAAAAAATTATGGCCAATAATAATTGCACATGGAATAAGTAATAGCATAAAGTTTGCAAATGAACATTTTCATTGGTTCAATTAAGCTAAATTTAGAATCATAAGATTTGAAGATTACAGAAAGTATTCAGTCATCATTTTGAAAAAGAACTAAAATCCAAAAATAAAAAACAAAAGAATCATCAAAACAACTTAAATACATTTGACAAATTAAATGAAAATTATTCCAGCTAGATTATAAAATAAATATCAGAAACATATCGAAATCCAATATAATTTGTTTGGTATACAGACAATGATGAAGCCAAGAATAGCTAAATAATAAATTATAAAAACGGAGAACTTTTTTCTACAAATAATTTAACAAAGTTAAAGAATGAAATTATCGCAGAAATTGAAAATTTAAATATCAATGATAACATTTCCCTTTGGCTTAACAATTTTGGAGATATAGAAATTGTAAAATTCTGTACTTACAATATATATGAACTTCAAAATGAATTTTCTAATGATATTCTGCAGTTTCCAACACTTAAAGGATTCGTTAATTTAATAAATCTATTTGACGATTTAGTCAATCAAGATTTGAGATATACATCTTACAAAAATTACCTTGATAACAAAATAATTAAAGAAACTTGGAACTACTTTTATGAGAACATTGTTTGGCCAAGTTCAGAGGATAAAGAAAATTTTGAGTTAAATGAACAAGCTGGAATCAAAATAGACACAGTTGAATTATTAAATATTCTAAATGAAATGATTAAAGTATTTGAAAAAAGCATAAGAAAAAAGGAGAAAAGAAATCAAAACTAAATCATATTTTAATTTATAAGCAACTCTAGCATTTGACATGCCTATAAAATGGTTATAAATAAGTTCTAAAGTTCACTAATTGGAAAATAATTCTTAGCCAAACGGACAAAAAAAAACCTCACTGATTAGAGTGAGGTTTTAAAGGACTTGGC
>JAIYDG010000495.1 GCA_027487625.1 Bacteroidota bacterium | reverse complement strand
TAGAATTTGTTCCAGTTGTTGACCCAATAGTATTTCCGCTCGTGGTTCCAATATTTGCATTACCAGAAGTAACATTAATTCCACACCAAATACCATTTGATGTGGCTGCTCCCGAACTTGTAAACAATGCAAAACCACCTATTGTATTTCCTTGTATATTAGATACTGTTCCTGCTGCCGCAAAAGCAGCTGAAATTGCAATATATCTAGTTGCATTAGCAGTACCTGTTGTTGTAAAAGTTCCAGGAAAACCTGATAAGTTAACCGAGTTACCTATCATATTTGTAGTACCAGTTCCACTTGAATTAGCATATCCAATGGTATTATTACTAATTGTATATCCACTTCCGCCACCAATTGATATACCAAGGTGGGTATTTCCTGTAGTATAAATTCTATTTGCTGTTTGATATAATTTATTACTACTAATTGTCCATGCAGATGAGCTATTCGCATTGCTATTACTTAAAAATATACCTGCAGAGGCTGATCCAGCACTAAAGAAATCGTAAATATTATTATTTGAAATATTATTTGAACTATTATCAATTGCAGCACTTGTGCCCAATGAAAATATAGAGTTAATAGGCAAATTTGAACCGGCAGGGCCTATATTACAAAAACTAATTGTGTTGTTATCATTACCTGTTGATGACCCTGTGCTAAAGTTAATTACTCCATTAGAGGCTGTGCTTGCAGATCCATTAACTGTACAATTTGTAACAGTATTTGAGCTAGCATCCGATAAAAATCTAATTGCACTTGTAGCTCCAGTACTTGTATTCGAAATTGTTAATGAATTTCCTCCGGTATTTAAACCATCAATCGTTACATTATCAGCCCCATTTAAGTCAATTAAAGCTCCATTGATGGCTCCTGATACTGTCCAAGCACCTCCTGAAGGAGATATTGCTATGGAAGTATAACTTGCAGAACCACTTCCACTAGCATTTAATATCGCAGAAGCAGATTCTGAAACGTTTGCTGTTATACTCAATGTAATTACACCAGTATGTGTTCCGGCATTAATAGCATCAAATGCTGCTTTTAATGTAGTAAATGTTCCAGTAGTAGTTCCGGTAGTTGCCGTTAAACTTACTTGGGCACTCGTTCTCAAAGAGAACAAGCCTAACAAACTGAATAATACCAGTAGTTTTAGTCTTGTCCCTAACCTTTGTTTAGTAGTAGGTTTTTTAATCATTGTATATTGTTTTATAGTTTAGTTTTTATTTTTTTTATCCTATTAAATTCACGAAAAAATCACCAATAAATTGATTCGATTATCAACTTATTGTGACTTACATGTAAATTATTTGTAAAACGAAATTATGTTTTAAAGACACTTAAACAAGTAAAACTTGTTTTTATTAAATTAATTTACCAAATACTTGACGAATTGCCTAATTCTTAATATAAGCAGCTGTATCTGTTTTAAATAATCCTTCATGTTCTAACGATTTATTGATACGAATCGTATTTAAATCATTTCTACTTTACTAAAATAACATGATTTTAATCAATTAATAAATTGGATTATTATAGACATTTTTATATTTAGATCAATTGAAAATATTTCTGCTGTTGTTTGCTTAAACTATTTTTTTTGTTCCCTGGTGATCATATTAATAATTCCTTGAAAATAGACCATCTAAGTATAATTGAATAAATATTAATTCGTACAACAGTATTAAAAAAAGGATAAAAAGAAAATAACATCAGCATTTTAAAAGGAGATTACAACTGAACAAGAATTGAAAAGTTAGGACCTGCCGTAAATCTTTCAAAGTTCGTATTGTCAATTATTTGAATTAAGATTTAATATTATGAATGTACGGTTTTAAGAATATTAGTTTTAAATACTTTGAAACAATTAAAAATTAATTCAGTTAAAGACAGAAACATTGTTATCAGTTCCAACAAAGTTTTGGTCATTTCATTTATTGTTTGAACATTCAACACAATCCTTAATTTATCCTGAAAAATCTTAAATAATGTAATTGTAATATGAATTTTATAAATGATTAAAACAAAAAGGAAGGGCAATTTGAGAATTCAAATTGCCCTTCCTTTTTGTTATTTTTTAATATTTACTTTCTAAGCTTTTTATACCCATAAGCAGCAGCGACTAAACCTAAAACAGTTAAACCACCATCTAAAGGCACATCATTAGGGTCATCACCATTATCTGGAACTGCATCCATATTCCTAGGTGTTTTAACTCCTGGATTTGTTCCAAATGGATTTGGAACTGAAGGTGAATTAGAATTTGGGGATTGATTTAAATTGGGAGACTGTTGCCAAGATCTATTTTCAATTCCTATAAACATCCCTTCAGAGTTTTGAGCTTGTTTATCATTTTCAGAGAAATTGTAATACTTATTGTATTTAGGGTCATATTCTTCACCAAATATATCGAAGTTACCATTTTCTCTGCTTTTGGAACCTTTCGCTGCTGAGTAATCAAACCTCCCAGAATTTTCCGTTTGGTCAAAACTACTTCCAAATCGTTCTACATTAAAATCATTAACTGGTTTAACTTCTTCATAATACTCCTCTTCCTCCTCCTCTATTGAAGTCCCTTCAGTTTGAGCTTTCGAAACGTAAGCCGTTGATATCAATATGATTAATATCAAAGCAATTCTATTTGTTGTCAATTTATTTAATGTCATCGAGAATATATTCTAAGGTTAAAAGAATCTTAAATAATGCCTTTTCGAATATGCACTTTTTTACTAAAATAAAAATTATCCGAAAATAAATTTTCGGATAATTTTTAACTTAACTACTTTTTAAACTTCCTAAATCCATAAGCAGCAGCAGCTAAACCCAAAATACTGATACCACCATCTAATGGAACATCATTGGGTTCATCGCCATTATCTGGTACTGCATCTATGTTTCTTGGTGTTTTTACGCCTGTTTGACCTTGTTTGAATGGGTCTGAAACACTTGGCATATTCACATTTTCTCTTGGATTTACTTCATTGCCTCCTTGCGGACCTTGAATCATGATGCTTCCTCCATTTGAATTTGCTCCGCTTTTTTGCTCTGTTTGAATTTCATCAAACTTATAGTTTTGTTCTTTGTC
>JAIYDG010000684.1 GCA_027487625.1 Bacteroidota bacterium | reverse complement strand
TGTTTTTGATTACCATTAGGCATCAATTTAGCAAGTGGAGCAGCAGCATTGTTCATTTGAGTAAACATGCTGTTGTAGTTATTTAACATTGATGTAAACATATCAGCAGGCATCATTGTACTCATGTTTTGTGACATCATGTTTTTCATGTTATCAAACATGTTTTTATTCATGTCCATCATGTTACCCATTTGGTCTTTCATTCCACCCATGTTTGAATTAAACATAGTTTTCATGAAATCAGGTTGCATATTGAACATTTTATCCATCATGTCTTTATACATAGGAGCATTAAACATCTGACGGAATGATTCAGTTGTGAAAGATTTATCTTGAAGAGACTTCATCATTGGCATCCAGAATTGGAACATTTTCATGTACATATCAGCATTGTTGAACATACCTGAAAAAGTTTCCTTATTAGTACCATTATTGAAATTAGTCATCATCTCATTATAAGAAGATGTCATTGTTTCTTTCCAAGAATTAAACATGTTCATCATGTTGTTGTAATTGCCATTCCAATTGGTATTGTTCATATCCATAGCAGGCATATTAGACATTAAACCTTGACTGGCTTCGAACCATTTTTTTGCAATATCAGTTTGGCTATTCATCCAGTTTTGAAAGAATTCAAATGCTTGGTTATTGTTTTCACCTTTATGTTGATTGAACCATGCCATTTGGCTATCGTACCATTTTTTGAAGAAATCTGAGTTAAAATCAACATTTGCAGGATTACCCATTGCATTTTTCATTGATTCAGCTGCTTGATTAAAAGTTTCAACAGCTTGTTTCTGCATATTTGCAAAAGTGTTGAACATGTTTTGATTTTCCATTTATTTGGTTATTATTGTTTTTTCTTAGCTGTTCAGAGGCCGTCTCTGAAATCGGGCGCAAAATTAATATAATTTATTAATTTTCAATAACCTAAGTGTTAATTTTATTAGAATTCGTCAAACTCCTAGTATTTTCAAGCAACTTGACGATTCATTTTTTTTCATTTTAATTTTTAAATCAAACTTTGAATTAAAAAATTTGCACAATTACTTAATTTATTCCTATTATTAGCCCATAAATTAAAAAAATATGAGCGCACCAAAACAAGGGGATGTTTTTACCCATGACATTATTTACACGCAAGAACAAGTAAACTTATACGCACAAATTAGTGGCGACACCAATCCTTTGCATATCAATCAGGAAGTAGGAAATGCCAGTATGTTTGGAAAATGTATTATTCATGGTCATTTTAGTGCCAGTGTTTTTACAAAAATATTTGGCACTTTGTTATATCCAGATGGACAAATTTACATGAAGCAAAACAATACATTTTTGAAACCGATGTTTGTTGACACTCCTTACCAAGCAGTAATTACTGTAAAAGAAATTTTCCCTGAGAAAAATAGAGTATTGTTCGAAACCAAAGTAATAGATGTAGCATCTGGAGCAGAAACCATTACTGGTGAAGCTTTATTGATGAATAAAAAACATTATGTTTGGTAAACTATAAAGAAAAAAAAAAAAAAAAAGAGGCTGTAACGAATAAGTTAACAGCCTCTTTTTTTATTTATTTTTTTGATTATTTCTTACACATTCTAAGTAAATCATCATAATCACCTTTGAACACATTGAAATCGACATCTCCTTTAATTCCTTTAACTCTTCCACTTTCATTGTGTTGCCAGAAATTCCATTTTTCTGTTAATCTATTTAAATCTTCGGTTGCATAATGTGCAATCCATAAGTTGTATTCCTTAAATTCTTTACCAGAGAAATAATGCTTATAAAAAGAATAAGAAGTATACAAAATTGGTTTTACTCCGTATTGTTTTTCGGCCATAACAAGCCATCTTTTTACATTTTTCTTTAAACGTTCAGGGGGACAATTTCCTCTTAATTCAACATCAAGTACCGGAGGTAAATCTTCCTTTTCAAGTTTAACCTGTGATTTAAATAAAGAAAATTGTTCCTCGGGAGTTAAATGTGGGCGAAAGAAATGGTATGCCCCTCTTAGTATATTATTGTCTTTAGCAGCTTTCCAGTTATCGCTGAAATAATTATCTCTTATAGTTCTACCTTCTGAAGCCTTAATAAAAGCGAAATTAATTCCAACATTATTGTGCGTATGCTCGCTAACTGATTCCCAATTAATTTTTCTTTGATGCCTAGAAACATCTATCCCATGAACCTCATAATCAGGCGGTAACCAAATACCAAAACCCGGATACATGAGGGCTTTTGCGTTTTTAGCAACTTTGCTAATGGCACGATGAGGAGGAAAAGTAAGCAGTAAAAATCCGGCAACAACCAGTGCTGAGGCTGAAATTAAACCAAATACAATTCTTTTTCTTTTCATGCTATACAATTTAGGCAAAGGTAGTTGAATTCAAAAAAAATCCGATAAATTTAAACTCCTTAATGTGAATTTAATCGTTGATTGTTTATTTTAGTGAACATCGAGAACAGCTTTTGGCCATTGGCTTTGGCATTTGGCTTACATTTTTTTTTAGATGAACAATTCTTTTCTAATCAAAATTAAATTGGAATTTTAATAATAGCGTTTTACTTCAATGAAATTTTTAATCTAAATGATGTAAATTAATTTTGCATCAGAATACGTGCTTAACGCCAACTGCTTTGAGAGATTGTATTTAATTCATTATTAAACTAAATAAAATTTCATTAAGCGGAAAAAATCAGAAAAAAATTTGTGAATCATTATCAAAATTTTTAGCTCTAAATCAAGTCAATCATGAGACCGATATGGTCGCTTAGTTTTTTATCGAGATTCCAAACCTGACAATTAACTTCTGAAACATTAAGCAATCCTTGGGAAATTACGATGTGGTCGATATTATTCTGAACCTTATCAGTCAAATTGACTAAACCTAATTCATTAAAACTTTTATTCAACTTATCCCTAGCCTCTTTTGTATAATAATAGTTAGGGCCTGCTGAAAATCTTTTTTATAACTTATTATCTATCAATTATGCTTTGTTTTAATAATTTAAATGCAAGGTTTTAAGAACAATTGCTTAAATAAGTACAATTGATTTTCAATTAACTTAAAGACAGAAACAAGGCCATCTTTGTCGTTGCTGCCAAATTGAAGTATTAAACATACATCTATTTTGGCAGCGTCTAAAATCTGACCTGTTTCTGTCTTTTTCAGCGGGCCCTAGTTATCACTAAATGAGATATTGAAATCACCCGCAAGTATCATTGGATATTCTCTTCCAATAATTTTAAAATCCTGAACTTGCAATTCAAGGTCAGTTTTAAAGTTAGGATGTCTATTACCATAAATTCCGATTATTGTTGCATATACAGCGATTTCTCCAATTGGTGTATCAAGAACTTCACAAATGGATGTTTCTTCATTAAACGTTTTGATTTTAGCCAACGATGGGTATTTTGAATAGATGCTTGATCTTAGTTCAGCTTCTTTATACATCTGATTTGATATATTGGATGAATGAAAAGAATAATATCTAGAACCTAAATCAATAAACCTATTGGTTTCAGTAAGGATAAGAATGTCTGCATCTAAATCAATTAGAATATCTTGGATTTTGCTCAATCTTGATGACTGCTTAGTGGGCCTTTCTAAATTCCATGTGGCTATTTTCATTCTACTTTAATGATAGTCAATTTTGGTTGATAAATGAAAATTTTCAGCAAAGCCAATTTGCTCTGAACATGATGCTTCAAGCAATGCTTGGTATTTGTGGCTTAAACAATCTTTTTTAAAAATGAATGACATATATAATATTTACAAACTCAATATTCATTAAACTAAACTATAAACCAGAAGCACTTATTGCCTCAATCTAACATTCAATTAAGATGAATACTTTTTGATTATCAAACTTTGGAAAATGTTCTTTTAAGAAATGTGATGAATTGAATTTTACCTACAATTGCCATATATAAACTCCTATTAACATTCTTTAAAGGCATATATTTTCTGACTAATGGTAACTTGAAAATCATTTCTCTGAAAAGTGAAATATCGAACACTGACTTATTACCTATTTTCATATTTTTGATAAAAATACTATCTAATATGCTTTATTTTCTGGCAACAAATGCAAAATTCTTTTATTCGTTTTGGCTCTTCATATTAATTGTAAGATTCTTTTTAAACATGCACATTTTTTGGCAAATAGAAAAAGAAACAGCTTCGTCATTGTATTCACCAAGTGGTACTAATTTTGAAGGAACAATCCTTTATCTATTTACATTCAGATTCGACATATTAGAAGAACATTCTCATACAATTAAATTGACCCTAAATTTTGCTAATTATCTTCATTTATTTTTCATTTTTTATTCAGTATTCACATTTGTACTTCTTTTAATTACTTATGGTCGGTAATTTTAAAATAAAATGCCCAAACGCTCGATATCACTCTTGATTTGTTTCATCATAATCTAGCAAAACCTTTTTATTCATAAGCACACATTAAAGTTTATAATAAAATAGGAAATAATAATTTGTGTGTGGTAATTAAACAAGAATTCGGTAACAAAGACATCAATTAATGGGAGTTATTTTGGAGTTTTGCTATCTTTCGATTTTTTAAAATACAAAGGAATTATAATCTCTACAACAATAGGCTTTCAGCAAAATAAACAAAAAAAGAGAAGCCAACACAGCAGCTGAATTATAGCTATCAAATCTAATAATATTCCTCTTCCATTAAAGTGAGTATTGAGTTATTTAACAATTCATCATAAGCAGACACCTCATTTAATAGCTCATTTTTATAATAATAAAATCTACATTTAACTAATTTTTTATCAAGAAGTTCCATATCAAATATTATCCTATTAATCGTATCATAATGATTTATGGTAAATGAATTAGTTTCTTGTTCAATATTGCGAATTAATGTGTTAATTTCATTCCAACTTTTATCAAATATGGAAATTTCAGTTTCAGCTAATTGAAATGTTGAATCTTTTGGAATGAACGTTTTAGTGATTGAACGGAAGTTCGAAGAATCAATCGTAAAATCAATCAGCCTTACAATCTCATTGGTATAGATATGAGTGATTTTGCATAGATGCCCGTTGTTTTTATCAAAATATTGATACTTTAACTCAAAGCTATCTTGAATAGCATCATTATTGTATTTAAGACCTCTTTGACTAAGCAATTTATCATTTTCATAAGTATACAAACTCCTAGTCCAAATGTCCTGATCTAAATATTCTGATTCTTCTATAATATTTTGATTCTTATCGAATACTGTTAATCTATAAAAATCAGAATTATTTAACTTAGAAAAATTTGCAGAACTTTGTATTATATCGCCGATTGTTGAATCAATTCTAACTATATCTCCTGCCCCATTTCTATACAAAATCCTCTTTTTCCCGGTGGAATTCTGAGTACATCCAAAAATCAAAACGAATGAAATCACAATCAATTCAAAATAATATATTCTCATAAATCAATACATTAATTCCTGTCTCTTTTTCAAAATTATGTTAACGAATATCCGCATTTTTACCACTAATAATTTTTTATAAATTTGGTGAATGTTTAGAGAAACATTTTCAAAAAATAGTTTGGAGTTAAATCGTTCTGCTTTATGATATTTAGACCCCGACAAGTGGTCACATGTTTATAGAAAAATGCTTGAAATGAATTCCCCCGAACTCTCCACCACGCGGACCTTTGGTCCACGTGGTGGAGAGTTCGGGGGTGGTTATGCATCAATTGTTATTTTCTATAATCATGTCATCCATTCTGGATTTAAAAAATTTCAAGAAAAATTATATTTCTTATTCTAATCAATTTTTTTAGGTTGATTCTGATAATTTCTAGCAATCATATCCATTATAGCCTTTGAATATTGGTAAAACTAGTTATAGGTAAAGAAGCGGGTATTCGAAAAAGATTAAGCTAAATTGAAAAAAAGAAAATCCGTTAGCTTCACCCTCTATTGCAAATAATCTCACTCTAAATTCTTATTAATACTCAATAACGAATATCCTTTTCTTTACCATTAAATTTAATAACATCACCCTTAGCCCAAAACGGCCGCGAACCTTCGGTTCGCGGCCGTTTTGGGCTAAGGGCTATTCAATCGTTTTTTTTACTACTATAATTTCATCCCTATGGGATTTTTGGGAAATTTCGTAAAAAACTAGATTCTATTTTTAATTCATATTGCCTTAATTCAATTAATAAATCAATTTTAAAATGTTTAGAGTTTTACTCATATAAATTATTGGTAAACATGCAGATATTCGATTTATGTTATATAAAATATAGTCATATATTTTTAAGTATGTAAACTTAGTTGCTTGTTATTTTCTTTTATTTCATATAACAAAATCTGGTTCTTTGCCAGTAAATTTAACAAATCACCCTCCGCCCAACACTGACGCGAACCTGCGGTTCGCGTCAGTGTTGGGCGGAGGGAAATTCATTCATTTTGGTTTACTACTATAATATCATCACTTTGGTATTAAAGGAAATTTCGTAATAAACAGGATTCTATTTTAATTCATATTGTATTAAACTCAATTTTAAAACATTTAGAGTTTTACTCATATAAATTACATGGCAAACATGTGGATATTCGTATTTTATTTTTAAAAGACCTCAACTTTTGTATCAAAAAAATCAAGAAATAATTTTAAAAAATCAGATTGTGATTAGAAATAAATTTTTTATGCTTTAAAGATATATTCAAAGGTTAAATTTTCATTAGGCATTTAGAATAAATCAACTTAGCTTCAAATTCAATTTTCTTTTCATATTCCAGTATAATGGTTTCTATGGTATGATATTTCAAAATCTCGTTCTTGGATATTAAACCAATAGCATTAGACCCTTGCGAAATTTTACGCATTCTGCGGCCTTTAAATTCAGGCATTTTTAAAGAACAATTATTTACTACAAAAGGCTATTTAATATGTAAAATTTCTTTACTCTACATAAGACAATCTTCTATCAAACATACATTCTCAAGGCATACAAAAATAGTACACCAACCTTTATTTTACACTGTCATTTATGTAACACCTTCTTTACTATTCCATTTGAATTAAATTTGAATATATGTGCTTTTAAAGAGGTATAATCCTTTATATAAATCGAAGATAACTTGTTCTTTTTATAGTTAAATTTAATATTCCAATCTTGATTGACACAAAATAATGATTTTATTTCAACCATTCTGCCAGAATGAAAAATAAGCAATACCCCCAAATTATAATTGTTTACATATTGAATTTCACTATTAAAAAAGTTAATTTCATTACCTATAATATTTAGTAGGCTATCACCTTCATAAATTCGACTGATAGCACCATTAGTATCAAATTCATATTTACTGATATTGTTTGTTTCAGAGAAAGTAACTTTTATAGGATTTTTTTTTAAAAACGAAGTATCAATTTTATTTCCTTTCTCTGTTCTAATATCTATCAAACCTCCCAAATTATTAAAAAGATAATATTCGAAGTTTTGATGTTCCTTTTTTATTCTTTTAACTGATTCTAAGCTGTTATCCTTAAAGTAATAAATCATATTTCCATAAGGCAAATTTGTATCATCGCTAATAAAATTAATGAACCCAAAACTGTCAAAAACTATATAGCATTTAATTTTCTTTTCATTAAGAATTACTATTGAATCCAATTTGTTCTCCTTATTAATTTTAACTTTAACTTGTCCATATGATGGACTAATTAAAAGTAATAATGGTATCAATAATGCAAGTTTCATTTTTAAAGTCCGTAAAAGTATTGGATTATTATTAAATGTAATATAGTCAACAATGTTTGAATTTGAATGTATTAATGAATTCACATTCCACCTTTTACCCAATCTCGTATCATATTCCCAGAACTCAGGGGTCATAATGTTACTAACTCATGCTATTTCATCATAGGGTTCTTTGCTCTTAACCCTTAACGAAATTCACTGCCATGTACTCTCTTCCAAAGGCCCGCCAAACGGAGAATAATCTATGACACTAAAAAAATCTACTATAAAGTAAGAGATAGAATTGCCATTTCAAACCAGCAACTTCTTATCTGTAACAACAGTCAACACATTACCCAAATGCTTTGGTAATTCATAATTTTTGGCTCCGCTTTCGCTATAAAAACGGCTTTGCCGTTGGGATGCACTGCCGTGCAACCCTACACCGTTTTCTATGCGTACAGTGCGTTGGGCCATGGCTTTATTGGTCTGGTAAATACCAATACGCGAGCTTCCATAAAGGTGCCACTCTTCTAAACGTAAACTGTCTGTATACACACTGCTTTGTTGCATAAACCCGGCTGTTATTTGGTCGTATAAGCCCTGACCAAAGTAATTTCGAATATAGGTGAAATAGTTTTCTAATCCACCATAATTGCCACCGTAAAGGTTTTGGTTTTGTTGGGTATTGGTTAATATTGATTTGTTATACATCACCGCTTGGTTCATGAAATATGAATTTTGGTTGTTAACAAAATAAGTCAATATCGAATTTGTACCAAAAGCTTCAATTAGTTTATTCCAACTAAATTCAGAATAGTTATTACTCATTAAACTTGCCATATCATCATGACTAAAAGAATAACTACAATCGAATCCATCTGAACTTACTGTGCGATAAAACATATCTCTTAAATCTGGTATTACCATTAATAACTCAAAAAGTTTATTGGGTTGGTCTGTATGTAGTTTAAATAAAAAATTCGAAACAGATGGACCACAATCTCTAAAACCTTCATCTATTGTATATAATTCATCAAATAGTATTTTTAAATTTGAACCATTTCCATTGTTGCCATATACATAACGATTTAATTCTTCTTTTGCATCTTCTATGTTTAAGTTCTCAAAGCCAAGTCGTGCTGCCAATGCTGGAATATAATCACCATAATTTGTCATCTCCATTGCCAAAAACAAATTCATTAAACTCGCAGAATCCACTACAAATGCCCGCATTAATGGCGCATAATTGCTATTCTTCTGATGCCTGTTTTTTAAACAATTACATATTACATCAAAGTCTGGTGGACTGGCTGTAAATAACAGGTTCAAAAATTCTCCTAATTCAATCCTATTGAGTAATGTATCTAAATTGTTTTGGTCGTCTTTTAAAAATTGATATGGACTAAATGTATATAAAAACTCAAAATTAGAACCCAATTGATTCATGTAGGC
>JAIYDG010000678.1 GCA_027487625.1 Bacteroidota bacterium | reverse complement strand
TTTCGAGCACCTTAGCAAAAATGCTGAGTTTGATCAATTTCATCCCGATTTCCATAAAGTATTGGATTTCGGCGCGATTCATTCAACTTAGCACGCGCATTCTGCGCGGACTATTGATTTCTGCTAACCTCTGGAATTGAACCGGATTTATCACCTTTGAAATTCTTAATTTTCCAATTAAAATTACTCATCCCTTTTCGGACATCCGCATCATATGTAGTTTTTAATTGCTCTATTTCTTTGAGCGCATAGTCCTTAAAACTCTCGAATGATTCACCAATTTTAGAATTACTCCAATCTAACCAAGTGGATAAATATGATTTTGTCTTTTGACGCGTTCGCCTTACCTGACTTGTATACGCCAAAGAAACTTCAATGAGTATGTCGTATTCATCCCCTTGTCCTCTTAACTCTCTCGGTATAGTAAGTGAGTACAAATGACCTTCCTCTGCTTTAATTTTCCCGGTGCTATAAAAAGTAATTCTGTGTTCAGAATTACTGGTAATCCTATCCAAGGAAGGTAATCCATAACCAAAATGCTGAATGCTTGCCAAAGAAGGGGTGCTAAAATAACTTCCCGGCAATCTTGCTCCTTGTGCTATGAAAGCACGAATCAAATTCACACCTTCCTCAGGGTATAATTCCATCAACTTTGCTGCAATATGGGAAACTTTAGGCGTTGAGAATGATGTTCCTACACTATCCTTTCCGACTACATTTCCTCCATGTAAAGTAGACCGTATTAGTTCGGTTGCCATTTCTGCGTGTTCTTTGACATTTAATATTCCATTTTTAGAGCTTACTATTCCTCCCCCATACTCAACTACATCAGGTTTAATATGCCCCCATATGCCAATACCAATTCTTGAGAAGCCAGACACATCATTTTCTCCACCTAAAGATTTCCAGTCACTATCCTCAAAAGAACAGTGATTAATGGAACCAACAGTGATTCCAAAGCTGCTATGAGCTGGGTTTGCGATTTTACAAAAAGGTTCTTGCAAATAATTTGGGTAATTCTCGCTGTTATTTAGATAATTATGAATACTGCAGAATGGAATATTTCCAGCTGAAATTACGAAAAGAACATCTTTCTCATGAATAAGATTGTCAATAACAGTTGCCCATATTGACATATGTGTCTTCCTAAACGGAGCATTCGAACTTATTGAAAGGTTAAATAACTTACAATCCTTATTATCATCTACTATTTGTTGCATTAATTCAGCAGGGAATTTATGTTTTAAAAGATTATCAGCGTCTAAAACCCTCAAATTTCTGACAAAGCAGGGAAGTTGGAATGAAGAGCTAATTGACGAAACACCTGCCGGGTACAATACTGCTCCAGCAACCTTTGTTCCATGCCCCCCTCTAATTACATGATCAGCAGTAGAATTGTCCCCTATAACATATGAACGTGAATTTTGTGGCTTGATAGCAGGATTTATATATTTGTTTCCCTCCATTATCCCACTATCAATGATCCCTACTTCAACGGCATTAACTTCGGGTGCAATCAATTCGATTTCCCTATCTGGTAAGGATTCATAGCCGCTGTCTATTCCTGCGATTTGTTCTATTTCAACAACCTCAAATACGAACTGATAGTTAACAACCAAGTCTTTTAAGCCTTTACCTGTTATTGAAACTTCACATCCGAAGCTATCATCTAACTGAACAAGTTCGCTTTTTATTTGACCATAATGATTAATAAATGCTGCAAAATTTGACTCTCTTTGCATTAATAAATCATCTCTCTCCTCAAGTTTATGTCGGTAATTTTCAATTTTCTTTTTGTATCCACGAACCCCCGGTTCTGGTGCTTTTTCAATTGGTTTATCAAAAGCGATTGAAACCTCTAAATCATATATCTCGTCATCTTGAATTTCATTCCATTTAGCATAAAGTTCTTCCGATAAAATATGTTTTGGCTTCCATTCGTCTCGGTTACCATCAAAAATTTGCCAAAAATTTGCGATATTACCAGTACTACGTTTTGAAGCGATGAATCCGTTTATTTTTTCTTCTAAAGCCCTAAAATTGTCAATAGAAGCTCCAATTATGAATCCTCCTTCCTCTTCTGAAATGATTTCAATCCCAAAAGACTCCAAATTAAATTCAGCATTGATTATGGCTGGATTGAGTTGTATAAAAATGGGAATGATGGTTTCGTCAATAGATGCAAGATTTTGATTTTCTCTATTGTGAAATGAATTTTCCCAATCTGTTTTGTTAGCATTAGTGCATTGTTGCAATCTCAAACTATGGCCTCTCCTGTCTGCTTTATTTGCTTCGGTTTGAGGATGTTGCGGACCACCTCCTGTAAATCGTGGCTTTCCTTCAATTTTTTGAATAAATTTCAAGTGTGGAAATTGCTCCATTATTATCTATTAATTGCTTTGTTTTCTTCTAAAGCATTGTCCAAATCCTCGACGGAGATTTCTTTCTTTGAATTGATTACAGCTTTTTTTGCAGCGTCATTAGCAATTTTAACCACAATAGCATATGACATACCCACCATTTTATTGGAATAGGTATTTAAATCAATTTTGTTACTTAATTTCAATGCAGAAAAAGACGTTTTTAGAAGCTCAATAATTTCTTTTTCACTTGGTTTCGGCAATTCAATGAAATCATCAAACCTCCTAAATAGGGCTTTATCTAGGGTTCCCTCTAAGTTAGTCGTAGCAATGAGTATGCCTTCTCCATCATATTCTTCCAGTAACCCTAAAAGAATATTTACAATACGATGAATTTCACCAACATCATTCGAGCTTATATCTCGTTGTTTTCCGATAATATCAAACTCATCAAGTAATAAAACACATGGAAAATCTTCAATACTATCAAACAAATTTTGAAGATTTGAAGCTGACTCGCCCAAATAAGAAGAAATTATTGAATCGAACCTTACTTTATAGAAAGGAAGCCCCAAATCCCAAGCAAGTCTTTCTGCACCCATGGATTTACCACAACCAGAAGAACCATAGAAAAGAATCTTTTTGCGCGGTTTTAGACCATGATGAGCAAGTCTCTCACGAGCAAGATATTCTTTCTCAATTCTTAGAATTTTATTTTCGACATCAGGTGTTAAAACCATCTCATGTCTTAGGCTCTCATGCTCAATATGGGTGGCCAATGGTAGCTTATATCTCCTATCAACAGGCACCTTATATGTGTCCGTTTTGGCTATTTTAAGAGAAGGCTTTAAATCTTCATCTCTTGAAATAGTTTCTTTTAAGATAGTGTTTAACCTGTCAGCAAGTTTGATATGTCCCTTTCGCTTTTCCTCTTCAATAATGCTAAAAGCTACTCTAATCAAAGGGGTGTTTTCACTCCCTTCGATAGATTTAAACAATCGAGTAAGCAATGCCTGATTCATATCTTACCTTTGTTTAAAGGTTCAAATGGTTAAAATTTAAGCTTTTGCTTTAGTCTTAATCTTGAAAATGTTGTTTGAAGTGTTCTAGCCTCAGTGTATTGTCGTCAATACATCGTAGCAATTACGCATAAAGATACAAAAAGTAGTGAGAAATTGCCTAGGTTTTTTCAAAAAAATGTTTTAACCTTTTGGGTACGCACAAAGCTGCTTATTTGGCACGAAACATTATTTTCTTTAGCCGGGGCTTTGGAGGATGGTCCGGGTTTTAGTATGATTCGGGTACATCCTAGGATGAAGATCGAAGACACCAGAGGCTGCTCGCTGCCGGGTCTGGCAACGGATATGGATAAGGATTTTAATTTTGCCGTTGGCCGGATCCGGGAAGCGCTGAAAAGGATTCATCGGATTTTGGATCCGTTTTTTGTGGAGAGGGAGATGGATTTTGGAGGTTGAGGTTTGGAGGGAGATGAGGAGGTTGTTACTCATTAACCCTCATAGATTGATACCATAGTCGCTGTAAACGATGTTTATTTGATGATAGCTAAGAATTTCGAAAATCGGAGTTCTATATAGTTCTCCACTACTCTTGATGAGTTTTCGACGAAAAATTGCCATAACTGTGTACCCATTTTCCTCCTTTGCAGGATATATTATTGATGAACCATGCTTTTCAATATTACGTCGATAGTGGCGTTCTGCTTCTGAAAATTCAGGATCATTTCTTGGCATAATAATTAACGCATCGATAGGAGAACCTTTGAATGCCATCCCAATTAGGTGTGTGTAGTCTTCAATTAATTTTTGAGCATTTTTTATTGTGAGCATTTTGACCGATTTTGATTGGTTATAAATTGTTTGTATTTTATTGCTAGTACATTGACTGCAACATATGTTTGTTTTAACAAGCTACAATCATGACACGGAGTAATCCTTCTGCAAGGTTATGCTTTTTTTTGGTTCAGACAATACCTCCCTATCACCTGAAAATCATAGGCAGTTACTGGCTCATATAACTCAGCTTCAACAATTACGGAAGGTCACATTTTGTCACATATTTATATAATGTTTTATTTCATTATTGTTAATTAGTTCTTCGTAAAGGAATATGCTTTTTTCCATCAGGGGTCTTAGTTTTGGATTTCTAGGCGGACACTTTTTATAGGAGAAAAAAGAGAAAAAGTTGTTTGACATTTGGGAAAAAAGAATAGGAGAAAGAATTTTGTGTTACCACACAACAAAAAACGATCTCCTATGAG
>JAIYDG010000308.1 GCA_027487625.1 Bacteroidota bacterium | reverse complement strand
TCACAAACTCATTTCCTATAAATCCAAATCTTGCTAACTGACCAGAAGCCATAATCATTGCTACAACAGCTACTGCTGTTATAATTTTATGGCTTAAACACCATTTTAAAGCAACTGCATAAAAGTGACCAATATTATCAATGCCATTTTCTAAACCACGCAAAAACCAACCCCAAACACCTTTCTTGGTTTTTACATCTTCAACCCTTGCAAAACGTGATGCCAACCAAGGCGTAACGGTAAATGATACAAACAAACTCATTAATGTAGAGACCACAACAACAGCAGCAAATGGAGCTAATAATTTACCTGTAGTATTGGTTAATAATAAAAAAGGCACAAATACAACTATATCCACCATCGTAATAGATAGGGCTGTAAAACCAATTTCATTTCTACCATCAATGGCTGCTGTACGTTTGTCTTTACCCATTTCTAAATGACGGTAAATATTTTCAAGCACCACAATAGAATCATCTACCAGAATACCAATTACCAAAGACATTGCAAGCAAAGTCATTAAGTTGAATGTATAGCCTGCCAAATACATAGTTATGATAGCCGTAACTAATGAACAAGGCACAGCAATCATTACTATAAATGAGTTGCGTAAACTGTGCAAGAAAATAAGCATTACTGCTGCAACTAATAAAATGGCAATCAGTAAATCGTGTTGTACTGCTTTTGCCGCTTCTAATGCAAATGAACTAGTGTCTATGGCTACAACAAATTTTAAATTGATGTTGCTATACTTACTTTCTAATTCTACAATTTTATCTCTTACTGCTTTACTTACAGCTACTGAATTGGCGTCAGTCCTCTTTCTTACTTGCACACCTACTGCTTCTTTACCATCTAAGCGATTGATGTTATTAATGTCTCTTTTGCTATCAATAACTTCGGCAATGTCTTGCAGCTTAACTGTGCTGCCTGTTCTGGAAGTTGAAACAATCAAATTTTTCAATTGCTCCAATTGTGTAAACTTACCTGTTAAACGAACCACAGTTTGTGAATTTCCTTGTTCAATTCTACCAGTAGGAAAATCGAGGTTGGCATTATTAATTGCTTGGTTAACTTGTAGTATGGACAAACCATAAACCGTTAATTTTTCCTGATTGATGTTTACCCTAATTTCTCTTTCCTCACCACCCAATAATTGCACACTACCCACACCTTCTAACTGCGATAGCTGGGGAATAATTCTATTTTTTAATTCTGAAAAGAACTGTGTGGAAGCTAAATTAGAAGTAGCACTAATACGCAATACTGGCAAATCATTAAAAGAAAGTTCCGACACTGAAGGCGTTTCAGCATCAGTTGGCAGTAGGCTTTGTATGCTGTTGATTTTAGCAATTACATCTTGCTTTACTGATTTTAACGAAACATCGTTTGATAACTCTAATGAAATAATCGAAAGCCCCTCGTAAGAAGATGAATTGATAGACACAATGCCATTTTGATTGGATAATTGATCTTCAATTTTCTTCGTTACCTGACTTTCAATTTCATTAGGTGCTGCACCTGGATAAACTGTTGCTATCGTTAATAGTTGTGGTGTAAATCGAGGCAAAATTTCGTAGCCTATACGATTGTATGCTAAGGACCCACCAAGCAACAGTACTAAAAATAGTACTATGATGAGTGATGGTCTTTTTATGGCTAATTCTGTTAATGTCATTTTTCGTTTCTTTTAATAGTCGTTAATTATTTTCCTGCTTGTGCTACATTAATTCCATTAGCAAGATTTACCAGCCCACTATTGGCTACCAACTCCCCCTCTGTTAAACCTCCAATTACTTCTATTTCGTTTTCTAAAATTTGACCCAACGTAACATTGCGTAAAACAGCTTTACCATTTTCGATAACATATATCTGAGGGTTCTTTGTTGACCCTGCAATGGCGTTTCTGCTAACCATCAAAGCGTTTATAGGCAGTTTGCTTTTAAAATATGCCTTACCAAACATTCCAGCTCTTATAATATTACTAGCACTATTGCTTACTATAATTTTTACCAAGAAATTTTTAGAATCATCGGCTTTTACCGAAATAAAATCTACTGTACCCGATAATTTACTACCTGCATAAGCATCGCAAGAAACAGCAATGGTGCTGCCTATTTTAAACTGTGTAACAGCATTTTCGGGCACAAGAATATTGAGTTTTACAGCCCCAATATCTGTTATCATCGCAATGGGCATACCGGGAGAAATGATTGAACCTAACTCAAAACTTTTAGAAGTGATGTAACCACTCATTGGTGCATAGATGTTCATATATGTCATTTGCTTTTTGAGTACATCAATACTGTTTTTAAATGTTTTTACTGACAGTTCAGCTTTTTCTAAAGCATTTTTTGTTAAGGCTTCGCCTGATGCCAAAATTTTATTTCGTTCATAAGTACGTAGAGCATCTTCATACAAAGTCTGATTATTTGACAAGTTCAAAGTCAATTCTTCATTGTCTAAATGTGCTATTAGCTTTCCTTTGCTCACATAGTCGCCCAATTCAATACCTATGCTAGTTACTTTACCACTTCTTTCAGGTAATACCTGTACCTCTTTATTGGGTTCAAACGAGCCAGCAAAAACAAAAGATGGGTTGATTGTTTTACGCTCGGCTTTTTCCCAGGTAATCAATACAGCCCTTGTGCTATCTGCTCTATATACTTGATTGTTTAGTTCCTGTTTGTTTGTACGCAACTTTAAAAAAGTGAATACACCAAATGCACATACTACCGATATAATGATTATGGTTGTTATTTTCTTCTTCATACTATTGAGGATTAATTTTTAATAAGTTCTCCGTTTGCTTTTTTAATGTCTAACTCTGCCACTTTTAATTTTATCAGAGCATTCAAATAATTTGACTGTGCTGCTTTTAATGTATTTTCTACCGTAATCATATCGTTGAGTGAAGCACTTGCATTTTTATATTCTAATAATTTTTGATTGTATAGTTTATTGGCTAGGGCAACATTTTTTGTTTGATATTCTACCTCTTTAATATATAGATTGTAGTTATTTACTGCATTCAATTGCTCCATCTGAAAAGTGTTTTTCAGGTTTTGCAATGTGTTGAAATTCTGTTGCTGCTGGTATTTGTTTTGGATTAATTGATTTCGCTTTTTCAGCCCATCAAAAATGGGAATTTCAAGATTTAGTTGGATAAGGTTGGTTGCGTACCATTTATTGTTGTATGTTTTAAACAACTCAAATTCAGGATTGAAGCCACTGTAGCCAAAAGAGCCAATAAGATTTAAACTTGGTAAATAACCCGCCTTAATGCTTTTTGCTTGAAGCACAAACAAATCTCCTGTTTGCTGTAAAGACATATAACTGCTTCTTTTTTTATAGCTGGTAGTATCAATATTGTTTAAATAGGAATAATTATTTTCCTGTTGTTTGTATTTTTCTATGACTATTTGATAATCGGGAGCCAAGCCCATATAAATTTTTAGCAGGTAATACAACTGACTAATTCCGTTTAACTGGTTGTTTAATACCGTTTCTAAATTGGCAACACTTAAAGTAAGGTTGTCTATGTCTGATTTTAAGGCCAACCCTTGATTATACAATTGGGTGGTTAGTTCTAAGTTCTTGTTTAAATTAGTGATGTTTGAACGGGTTAAATCAGCCTGTAATTCGTTTATTTGGATATTGAGATAGGTTGCTGAAACATCATACACAACTGCCTCTAATTTGTCTTTAGCGACTGTTTCACTCATACCTTTACTTAGTTTACTAATTTTGAGTGCTGATAGAATGGCTGGATTATACACCTGCCAAGAAAACTCTGCTGATCCGTTTATACTTTGAGGAACAAGTAACTGTGTAGCCGAATATTGCCCAGGTGGACCACCAAAAGCACTGGACTCAATTAACGAAGTAGGAACTGTTGGATAGTATTGATAATTGCCTTTTAGCTTTAACTGTGGGTATAAATCGGCTTTTGTTTCAGCAATTTTTGCCTGATTTATTAGCACATCTAAACGTTTGTTTTGGATGTTTTGGTTATTCTTAATGGCAATATCAATACATTGGCTTAAAGAACTTGTATCTGCTGATTGAGAAAATGCAGTAGTTGCCAGTAAAATTAAGAAAACCAGTAAAAGCGATGCTTTTTTAATCCTAAAGTGTTTATCCCTCATTGTATCATCTAATTTGATGATGCAAAAATGGAAATAAGTCAGCCGTTAGAATTGGCTTAAAAGTGCTTTAAGTTGGACAAAACACGCCAAAACTGGTTTGTTGCTTTTTTAGATGAGGATTGTACTTAAAATAACCTTTACAAAAAAACTATCTCTTATTTCTAAAACTTGCTGGTGTCACTCCTGTATGTTGTTTAAAAAAACGATTAAAGTATGCAGCATCCTCAAAACTTAACTGGAATGCAATTTCTGCAACCGACTGTGTGGTATCTCTTAGTAAAACCTGAGCTTCAAGTATCAACATTTTGTATATAAAATTCATTGGTGGTTCACCAGTGGAATTCTTTACACTTCTGGTTAAATGCTTGGGAGTTACATTTAATAACTCCGCATAATCTGCTAATTGACGTTTGGTTAAATAATGCTTATTTACTAAACGTAAATATTCTTGTGCAATACGGTCGGCAGAACTGAGTTTGTTATTACTCTGCAAAACTTTTTCGTAAAACAAACTGCATTCTTTTAATATAGCCACTACATAATTGGAAATGCTTGCTTTTTGCGCATTATAATTAGTTAAAAAATCTTGTTGAATTTTGCCTAATACCAGTGAAAAGAATTGAGCTTGATTATCAGTTAGGTTAATTACAGGAATCGCATCCAAATCAAAAAAAATAAGAGTATTTAAAAAGTTAGTGGTTCCTGTATATGTGTCAATAAAGGGTTTGTCAAATAAACAGTAGAATCCTTTAACATCAGCAGATATTTCTTTAACCGAAGTGATTTTACCTGGGGCTACAAAGCGTATTTGCGATTTTGTTTGTGTAAGCTCGTTCAAATTATCTGTGCAAACACAATATCCTTCTGTTAAAAATATAAATTCGTAGTAGTTGATTTTAATACTCTCTTTGGGAAATTTAATATATTTAGTACCTGCCTCAATTGGGGATATTACAAAAAAACAACTTTGCTCTTTTGGTGTAATGGCATTTATGTTAAACCCATCTTCCTTCATCAATGAATGGTCGAAATAGTCTTTTACAAAAAGCTGTGGGTTTACTATTTGAATTGTTTTGTTTGTTTTTTTTTTCATTGAATGTGTGGTTGTCATTAGCATTGGCTATAACGTTCCCAGGCTTTACGTCTGTTGCGGACTAAAGAAGCCGAAACCTTCGGTTTTGCACTGACCACAAAGATACAAAACAAACTTTAAATTAAGCCCAAAACCCGCAATAGCGTAAAACCCGTGTTGTAGGCAGTTTTATTTTTTCATTTTGGTTTTCTTCGCTTTCTCTCCCCAATTATTCAGTTGTTCTAAAATGGGTTGAAGTGATGAGCCTAATTTTGTCAAAGCATATTCTACTCGTGGTGGCATTTCAGGGTAAATTGTCCTTGTGATAAGTCCGTCTGTTTCTAATTCTCTCAAATGTTGTGTAAGCATTTTTTCGCTTATTTGTGGAATTGCTCTTTTCATTTCACCAAAACGATAAATTCCTTCTGTCATTTTCCAAAGTATGGCTGGTTTCCAACGCTTTCCCATTAATGACAATGCAAAAATAAACGGACATTCCGTTTCTAATGCTTGTTCGTTTTCTAAATTAACCGAATTTTCTTTTCTCATTTACATACTTACTTTTTGGTAACTACCGTACAATTTAGTAACTACTTGCAAAAGTAGCTATACCTTTCTAATTTTGCAACTTAATATTAATTTAATTCTAAAAAGTATGAATATTAGTTTTATCGGTGCTGGAAATGTAGCATCAAGTCTAGGTAATTTATTTGCAAATGCTGGTCATTCCGTAAAATATGGCACACAAAATCCAAAAGATAATCAGTTATTCGTAGCAGATGCAATTTCATTTGGTGAAGTAGTTTGTTTTGCAATTCCTTTTTCTGCAATGAATGAAGTTTTAAGTGCAAATAAAGAACTATTAAAAAGCAAAATTGTTGTGGATATTACCAATGCAATTAACATTGCCGATTGGTCGCCAATATTTTTAGGCGAAGATAGCGGTGGCGAACAAACCGCTCGATTATTGCCAGAAAGCAAAGTTGTAAAAGCATTTAATACCATTTTTGCTGATGTGATGAAAGTAGATAAACAACAATTTGATGGTCAAAAATTAACTGCTTTTATTGCGTCTGACGATTCAGAAGCAGCTGCAATAATAAAAAGATTAGCTGATGATGCTGGTTTTAATGGTTTTATTGTTGGTGGTATTAAAAATGCTCGTCATATAGAAGCAATGGCTCATTTAAATATTGCAATTGCTTTGGGTGGTGCCGGAACTGATGCAGGATTTTGTTATTTTCAACGAAAAGTATAAATGAAATCTCTATTTGTTTTAATTTTATTCACTTTCAATACTTTTCTGATGGCTCAAAAACCCACAATGCAAATCTGGACTGATGCTTGGCACAATGCCGATGCGGAAAATTTCAAAAATGTCTATTCAAAAAATGCTTTAATTTTTCCACCAAATAAGCCTACAATTCAAGGAAATGAAAATATTCTTGAATTTATGAAAGGAGGTTTGGGTAAAGTAGATGTAGTTTTTGAAGCAGAAAATTTAATTGTCAGCGAAAATTTATCGTTTGAATTTGGTGTTTTCAAAGATATTGAGTTAAATAGTCAAAAAGTAATTGGAGAAGGCAAATATTCTGTAACTTGGGTTTTAGAAAATTCCGTTTGGAAAGTCCAATGCCATACTTGGTCTATGCCTGTAAAAGTATAAATTTGTACCAATAAAATTTATAACCACTTGTCTGTAAAATGTCAAGTGGTTTTTGTTTGCCAGTGGTCGTCAAAAATTGCCTACAACGTTTTGCACATTTGCGATGGGCGTGCGTTTGAACTCAAATGTACCTTAGGGAAACGAATTTACCAACCACTAAAATCCCGTCAAACGGAGACGAATTGCACGCCTATTGCAAATGTGCTGTTATAGCCAGTTTTTCTAGCTATCAATGTTCAGTTCGTCCTTGATTTCCTGCTCTGTCACTAATGGTCGCCAATTTTTGTCCTTTACAAAACCCTGGTCAATTTGAGGGTTATAAAAGTTATTTTTTTCTGTTAAACTGTCTAAACTAAACCAAAATAATTGTTCGCTTTTTATCCAATCTTGTTTTGTCGAAAATTCTCTTTTACTTTTCATTTCGTCCCAAGTAAAGTTACCACAATAGACGCATTTGGTGTCAGTTGGTTTAAGTGTCAAATAGCCACAAATTTCACATGTCGTAAGTTTTGGTTTTGTCCAATTTTTTGTAATGAAAATGGTCGAAATGCAAAGTCCTATTAAAGCTAACGAAGCAATAGTTTTAGTACTTGTCGTTTTGTTTTTTACAAAATAATAAACACCCAAACCTATTAGTCCACCGAGTCCACCAAAAAGTGCAGCGAATAATATTCTATTTGGAGAACTATTGTCAAAATTTTCACTAAGTCTTGAAAGAATAACAAGTGGTGTCACTAAAAAAAGTCCTGTCCAAATTTGCTCTTTTATTTCAGCTTTGTTTGTCATTGAGTGTCTTCCTAAAATTGGCTATAACGTGTTTTTAGGCGTATGTGCTTTTTTGTCCACCGCTAATATACAACGCTTTCCGCAATGTCTTGATATGTGTTAATGTCTTTTTGTACACTTTCTAATTTTGTTGTCAATGAAATAATTGCAATTTTTCCTAATGGTAGTCGCAATGGTGGTGTGTCGAGTTTAGTGATGTCAATAATTGCTTTTGATGCTTTTATTGGGTCGCCTTCTTGTTTGCCATCAACTAGTTTCATTCGTTCTCTAAATGCTCCAGCTGTTGAGTTGTAATCTTCAATAACTTTGTCGGCTTGTTTAAATGAACTACCTGCAAAATTTGTTCTGAAAGGTCCGGGTTCTACAATGGTAAGTTTTATGCCCAATGGTGCAACTTCAATTGCCAATGCTTCACTAAAACCTTCTAATGCAAATTTGCTTGCATTGTAAATACCAAAACCTGGAAATGCTTTAAAACCACCGTGGGAAGAAATTTGAATAATGTGTCCACTTTTCTGTTGTCGTAACATTGGTAAAAATGATTGTGTCAATTTCAATGTTCCAAAAAAGTTTGCTTCAAAAATTTCTCTTGTTTCGGCTGCACTTGTTTCTTCAATAGCACCTGCAAATCCAAAACCCGCATTATTTACAAGCACATCAATTTTTTCGAATTTGTCCGTAACTAATTTAACTGCTTTTTCTATTTCGGTCGGTTGTGTAATGTCCAAAGTCAAAGCAAATGCTTCGTCTTTGTGCTGATTATTAAAAACGTCTGCTTGTGACTGATTGCGAAATGTACCAATTACAAAATCGCCATTTTCAATTACAGTTTGGGCAAGTGCCTTGCCCAAACCGCTTGATATTCCTGTAATGAACCAAATCTTATTTTTCATTTTACGCTACTTTTAAAAGTTGAACAGG
>JAIYDG010000651.1 GCA_027487625.1 Bacteroidota bacterium | reverse complement strand
CTGGGGCAGTTAACTATAAAATCACTGTTAAAAACTTAGGAAATGTGGCTGCTAAAGATTTAGTTTTAGTAGATGTTTTTCCTTTTATTGGTGATATTAGAGGTTCACAATGGTTTGCTAATTTGGTTGGACCAGTTGTAATTTCAGACCCAAGTTCAACTGTTTATTATACAACAACTAATAATCCTTGTTATTCTGATTTTAGTCCTGCTACTAACCCCGGAGGTTGCTCAAACCCAGTTTGGACAGTTACTCCGCCAGTTGATATTACACAAGTAAAAGCAATTAAAATTGTTCGTTCAGCAGTATTACCAGCTTTAGATAGTATTGTATTAAGTTGGCCAATGCGTGCTCCAGTAGGAACACCAATCAATAAATTGATGAACAATTCTATCATGTACCAAGTAAGAAGAGCCGACAACAATAGCCAGCTTTTACCTACTACTCCAATTATGGTTGGTATGTTTACTACTTGTGTTCCTGTATTGGGATCAATTGGAAACTATGCTTGGATTGATACCAACAAAAATGGTATTCAAGATGAAGCTTCTTCGTTAGGTTTAAATGGTGTGAAGGTTTATTTATATGGTGCAGGTGCAGACCAATTAATTGGAGGTGGCGATGATATTCTTTTAGATTCATCAGTTACTGCAAACGACTTCTTTGGCAATCCTGGATACTATAAATTCATTGAAATTCCTTCTGGAAAATACTATGTAAAATTCCAAACTAACTATAACCAATACCGTATTAGTCCAGTAATTAACCAAACAATAAAAACCGACTTAAACAGTGATGCTGATACCACAACAGGTAATAGTGGTTTGGTAACAATTATTGCATCTGGAAGCGGACAAGACAAAGACAATACAACTATAGATGCTGGTTTTTACCCTACTGGTTCTTTAGGAAATTATGTATGGTGGGATGAAAACAGAAATGGTTTACAAGATGAACCAGCTTCTAACGGAATCAATGGAGAATGGGTTTATTTATACAAAGAAATCAGTTCAGTTTATACCAAAATTGATTCAATGTTAACTGGAAATGATCCATCTGGAAATCCGGGAGCTTATAATTTTGAAATCACATCAAGTGGTAATTACAAAGTTCAATTCCCAGTTTCAATAGGAACAAAAAATTTAACAAGTGCCAATACAAGTGCAGGCGTTAATGGTAACTCAGATGCCAATACAGGAACTGGATTCAGTAATGTAATTGTAATGAATTTAATGGGTAGCGGTGTTGCTAAAAACAATCCTACAATTGATGCTGGTTACTACTACAGTGGTACTTTAGGAAATTATGTTTGGTATGATGTAAATGAAAATGGTTTACAAGATGAGCCTGCTTCTAATGGAATTAACGGTGTAAAAGTTTACTTATACAAAGACAACGGAAGTGGTTTTGTTTTAATTGATTCAACTACAACTGCTACACTTTCAGGAAATCCTGGTTATTATAATTTTGATATTTATACCAGTGGTGATTACAAAGTAAAATTCCCATTATTGGTTTCAACTAAAATTGGAACTTCTCAAAATGGAACAGCAGGTGTTAATGGTAATTCTGATTTTGATACTTTAACAGGATTCAGTCCAGTAATTACTATGAACTTAGAAATCGCAGGAATCACAAAAGACAATCCTACTATTGATGCTGGTTATGTTTGTAATGCGGTTACACCAACTATTACTGGTAACGGATTATTATGTCCAGGTGAATTTGGAACTTATACTTCATCACCAAATGCTTACTACCAATGGTATAAAGACGGTGTTTTAATTCCGAGTGCTACCAATCAAACTTACAGCACAAATTTACCAGGTGTATATACTGTTAAAACACAAGATATAGGCTTATGTTATTCTGACTTATCAAATAGTATTACAGTAAGTAACAATGTTGCTCCAACTGCTAATTTCACCATTAACGATACTACACAATGTTTAGGAAGTAATGAGTTTTATTATACCAATACTTCAACAAGTGGACAAACAGTTCAAAGTATTTGGAACAATTCAGTAGTAGGTGGAACTCCATCAACTGTTGATACAATGAATGTTGAACTTGGAGTAAAATTCAGAAGTAATATTCATGGTAAAATCAAAGGAATTAAATTCTTTAAATTAGCTGCAGCTACTGGACCTTTTGTTGGAAAACTTTATACATCAGGTGGTGTATTATTAGCTTCTGCAACCTTTACAAGTGTAAGTGGAAGTGGATGGCAAACAGTTGAATTCAGCACACCAATTAATATTGATGCAAACACAACTTATGTTGCATCATACTATGCTCCTAAAGGGAATTATGCTTTTGACGAATATTTCTTCAATGCATCTGGTGTTACAAATGGTAATCTTACTGCTTTACAATTTGGAGTTGATGGAAGTAATGGTTTATTCAGTTATGCTCCTGGAGGAGGATTCCCTTCTAATTCATATCACGCTGCAAATTATTGGGTTGATGTATTGTTTGAATCTGGATTAAGCTACAATTGGAACTTAGGCAATTCAAGCACAACAACTGTTGAAAATCCTTATTTGAGTTATAACAGCACAGGTACAAAAACTGTTACTTTAACTGTTACTAACCAATTTGGATGTTCAGATACAAAAACCAAACAAGTTGTTG
>JAIYDG010000040.1 GCA_027487625.1 Bacteroidota bacterium | reverse complement strand
GGGTATCCCCTACCCTATTTTGAGTGAGCAGATTAGTCAGTGACACCTGTGATGATTGGAACACTACGTGGGATCAAAAGCGGCATTTTTTCACACAAAGGACGCCAAGGCAGCACGATGGACACAAAGGTGAGACGTTGACGGGGCCTTGAGTCGAACAGGCTGGGAAAGTCAGGGGCAGCAATCTAGGGCGAAACTTCAGCTATCGGGTGCTCGGATCCCGATAGCCATTGGTAGCTGTGATGGCATCTAAAAAAAGCAGCCTGGATTTTGGTGCTGCTGCAATTTGAGCAAAGTTGTCTAAGAAAGTTGCAACAGACAGAACAGTAAAATGGATTCAGATGAGGTTGGTCTGTTCATTGAAAAAATTTAAGCATTTGCTTAAATAAGCAATAAAATAATAACTTTGCTACTTTCTTTACTAAACATAAAAGATGGATAGGAACCAAGAAGAGCATACTTGTATTCGGCTACTTGCAGACCCTGTCCAAATTCAGACGTGCAAGAAGCATCTGATCGACACGGAAAAGTCGCTCGCTAGCCTTGCACAAGTGCTGAACCTGGCGGGAAATGAAGTAAGGTTAAAGATTATATACTTGCTTGATCGTGAAGGTGAACTTTGCCCTTGCGATTTATCAGATATTTTGGGAATGACCATACCAGCCGTATCGCAACACCTACGCAAACTCAAAGACGCAAACATCATTCAGTTTCGGAAGGAAGGGCAGACAATTTTTTACGCCCTCAAATCCAATCATGCCGACATCATCAATCCTTTATTTCTTCACATTCAACAAAAAAAAGAATTGATAATATGAAGCAGCCTTTTTCACTACCCAATTTGGGCATTTTGACCGCATTGGCGAGTTCACTTTGCTGCATCATGCCTGTATTGGCAATTTTAGCCGGGACAAGTGGGCTGGCTTCTACTTTTTCATGGATTGAACCTGCCAGACCTTATTTCATAGGTTCGACAGTCTTGATATTGGGCTTTGCTTGGTACCAAAAATTGAAACCACAAGCCAAAGACGATTGTGGGTGTCCTGTGCCGATAAAGATGCCTTTCATGCAGTCCTCAACCTTTTTGGGCATCATTACCATTGTCTCAGCCTTGCTTTTGTCCTTTCCGAGTTACGCTCATATTTTTTTCCTAAAACCCGAAACTCAAAAAGTGGCCAGCTCTAGCGCAACCGTTCAAAAAATAGAGGTTCAGATAGAGGGAATGACTTGCACAGGTTGCGAAGAACACGTCAAATCAGAAATAAATAAGCTAGACGGTATAACTAACTTAGCCGTTTCCTACGAGAACGGAAATGCAATAGTCGGTTTTGATAGTCAAAAGACGGGCATTGGCAAAATAACAGAGGCTATAAACAAGACAGGTTATCAAGCCGTCAACCATAAAATAATAAAACAATGAAGAAAGATAATTTCAGCCAATTTTCAGGTGCAATAAATGCCGAAATCTTTGGAAATGCTGAGCGGGGGGGTGCCGAGAATGAACAACCCTCAAAATCAGTCCAACTAGTTTTGGCTTCAACCATTACTTGCCCGAATTGTGGACATTGTAAAGAAGAAACCATGCCGACTGATGCTTGCCAATACTTTTATGCGTGCGAAAACTGCAAACAAGTGTTGAAACCTAAGCATGGAGACTGTTGTGTCTATTGCAGTTACGGCACTGTACAATGCCCTCCAATACAAGCGGGAAGCAAAAATTGCTGTTGATAAGTAAAATTTGTCACCCCAAGCACAGCTGCAGATAGGAATAGAAGATTTGTGAAAATTACAGCAATAAGATATGGAGTTTATCGAAGGAAATGGACATCATCCCATGCAGCAATTATTGAATTACTTCCATACGTTCCAAGTCCTCAATCAAGATAGTCAGGCTCAACTCCTCGCCATCTCCACGCCCCTACGGCTCAAAAAAAACGACATCCTCCAACCGATTGGCCATACCTGCAAAACCATCTACTTTGTGCAAAAAGGCATCGCGCGCATTTTTTATTACAAAGATGGGATCGACATCACTGAGTGTTTTGCTGCTGAAAACCAGATCATTGCCAGGGTAGAAAGCCTGTTTACCCAACGCCCCTCTCAAAAGGGCATTCAAATCATCGAAGACGCGGAGTTGGTGGCCATCAATGCCACGGTGCTGTTTGGATTATATGACCAATATCCAGGTATAGAACGGCTGTTTCGCAAGATTTTTGAGCAGGGATATGTGGATACGGTGAATCGCTTGGAAAGCTTGCAATTTTACAGTGCGGAGGAGCGCTATACCAGGTTATTGGAAGAAATGCCTGAACTTTTGCAGCGGGTGCCGCTCAAATACATTGCATCTTATTTGGGCATTACGCAGGTGAGCTTGAGTAGGATTCGGGCAGGAGTGAAGTGAAATTTTATAGAAATCAAACCCATTGAGATGTGTAAATTGCGCTAAACCTAAAGCACAAATGAATATCCATTCAAGCATAGATGTATTGCGTTTTATAGCTTTGTCTCATATTGTAGTGATTTTGTACTTGTTTTGGAAACAGCGTAGAAACCCTATGGCAGTGGTATCTATTTTTTTTGGATTGTGCGTTATTGGGTATTTGCTGGCGGATTGGGCTTATTTGCAAAAGTTTCCGGCGATTCATATCCCCATTCTTTTATTCCCTTTTACCGTACCCACCCTGTTTTGGCTGTTTAGCAAGGCGCTGTTTGATGACCAATTTCGTTGGCACAATGGTCTTGTTCGACTTTTGATTGCTGTGGTTTTGATCCATTATTTGGTTTATTTTCAATATAAATACCATTTCATCCCACTAGCAGAAAGTGTTGACATTTTGCTTGGGCTATTGGTCCAATTGTTGTCCTTAGCCTTCATCATGTTGGGCATATTTGAAGCGATCCACAACAAAGCAGCAGATTTGATTTCGGAACGGCTGCAATTTCGCAATGTATTCGTTGTGGTGGCTGCATCTTTGATGGCGATCACCGTGCTTTCAGAGGTCTCTTTAGCTGGGGCTAGCCCACCTGTTTTTTTAAATCTTTTTCAAAAAATAGCCATTGCAGGATTGACTTTGTTTTTCTCCTTGAATTTGCTGGCATTCAAAGCAGGTTTTTTTCCCGATTTGGAAGTAAAAAACACCATCGATCAGCCCCCTGTTCCTATAGATGAAGCACTCGTGGAGCGCCTCAAGGACTATATGGAGGTTCAACAGCATTGGCGCTCTGAAGGGCTGAGCATCCGTAAGCTTGCCGAAAAACTGGAGGTGAAAGAATATCGTCTTCGACAAACCATCAATCAACACCTGGGTTACCGCAATTTTAATGAATACATCAATGGGTTTCGCATCCAGGAAGCCTGCAAAATTTTAGTCGACCCAACGAAGCAACACTTAAGCATCCTGGAAATTGCATATGACCTGGGCTTTGCCTCATTGGCACCGTTCAACAAGGTCTTTAAGGAAACAACCGGAATGACCCCTAGTGAATGGCGGCGTTCCAAGCCCTAAAAACCTCCTCCTTTTTAAAATCAAGCAGCATTTTTCATTTTCAGGTAGATTTCAAGCCCTTTACAACAGCAGATTTGCCCAACACAAAAATCTGTTGACCATGCAAACCTTATCTTTTACTGAAATTTTTCCAAAAGCGCTATTGGTAGATTTCCTTCGTTATGCGCTAACAACTGGACTCATTTACCTTGTTTTTTGGGTTCTGTTTTTTAAAAAATGGCAGCATCGTGTCATTCAAAAAAAACCCTTGCAACTTGCGAAAATGTACACTGAATTCGCTTTTTCACTGAGTACAGTATTCGTTTTTGCACTGATCGGTACGGGCATTGCTCTGGCCAAAAGTGCTGGCCACACGCTCATTTACGATGATTTTGAGGAAAGGGGCTGGGTTTGGTTTTTCGCCAGTATTGGGTTGATGATTGTACTGCACGACGCCTATTTTTATTGGACTCACCGCTTGATGCACCACCCACTTGTTTTTCGCCATGTTCACCTCGTTCATCATCGCTCAACGAATCCTTCACCTTGGGCAGCCTATGCTTTTCATCCGCTAGAAGCCGTTGTTGAGGCAGGTATTTTTCCGCTCCTGGTGTTTACCATTCCCTTACATGGGCTGGCCTTGTTCGTTTTTTTGGTGTACATGATCGTTCGCAATGTGCTGGGACATTTGGGGATTGAGTTTTTGCCCAAAAACTTTCTCTCCAACCCTTTGATTAGTTGGCATACTTCCACCACACACCACGATTTGCACCACAAAGATTTCAACCACAACTATGGACTGTATTTCACCTGGTGGGACAAATGGTGCAAAACCGAGCATCCCAACTACGTAGAAACCTTTGAAGAAGTGACTACCAGGGAAAAAACGCAAAGCAAAAATGGGATCAAAACCCTGCTGATCTTATTGCTAATGACACCACAGGCTGTTTCGGCTCAGGCAGTGGCGGGTCTGTGGCAAACCTATCACGACAAAAGTGGCAAACCGCTGTCCATGATTCGGATCCAGGAAAAAGAGAACAGTATCGAAGGACGGGTTGAAAAAATTTTCTTACAAGCCTGGGAGGGCGAAGACCCGATCTGTGAAAAATGCCCAGAAGACTTCCAAGGCAAAAAAGTAATTGGCCTGCAATTTCTTTGGGGGTTTAAAAAAACAGGCAACACCTGGAATGATGGACATATCCTCGATCCAGTTAGTGGAGAAACCTACCAGAGTAAGTTGTGGCTGGAACAGCCCAAAGTGCTCAAGGTAAAAGGATATTGGGGCGTGTTTTATCGCACCCAAACCTGGCACCTGGAACAAGACAACCAGGACAATAATCCAGTAACTGGTATTTGGAAAACAATTGATGATAAAAGCGGCCAAGCAAAGTCTTTGGTCAAAATCTCGGAACAAAACGGGGTTTTATTCGGGCAGATTTTAAAAATTTACCTGCAGGCCTGGGAAGGGGAAGACCCCATTTGTATGCAGTGCCCAGCACCCAAAAAGGATACAAAAATAGTCGGCATGACCATCGCCTGGGATTTTACCAAAAAAGAAAAAAAATGGGAGAATGGCAAAATTCTAGACCCAGGAAATGGCAAAACCTACCTCTGTTCCATTTGGCTTGAAAATGAAAACACCCTTAAAATTCGAGGCTACTGGGGGCCTTTTTTTCGTACTCAAACTTGGAAAAGAATAAAATCAGAGTAGCAGCATTATTTATCAATTGTAAAAGGATTCCATTTCAAAAGACTTGAGCTTTGCAGCATTATTCACCAAAGCTCATCGCATGGAATCCGTAAAAACCATTGATGCACACACCCTGAACGCCTGGTTGTCCTCCGGCCAGCCAATTTCCCTCTTGGACATCCGCCCCATGAAGGAGCGAATGGAGTGGCGCATTCCCCATAGTTTGCACATTGACGCCTACGATCAACTTAAAGCAGGGAATGACGAAAGTTTGCAAGCCCTCTATCTCGATAAAAAGACCCCAGTTGTCACTTTTTGTGCAGGAGGAAAACTTAGCTTATTCGCAGCCGAAATATTGACCCAAAGGGGCTACTCCGTATTTTCTTTGGAAGGAGGGATGAAAGCCTGGAACTACGCCTGGAATACCGCAGAAACGCAGGTGGGCGAAAACCTGAGCATCATTCAGGTTCGCAGACTTGCCAAAGGTTGTTTGTCTTACCTGATCGCTTCTGAGGGTGAAGCAATGGTTATTGACGCCAATCTTGACCCCGAAGTTTATTTACAACTTGCACAGGAAAAAGGTTGGAAAATCCTTCATGTTGCGGATACACATGTCCACGCCGACTATGTTTCCCGTACCAAGGAACTGGCACTGGCCAGTGGTGCTACCCATTACATGCTGGAGCAAGCCCAGGTGGAGTACCCTTTTACACCGATAAAAGATGGAGAAGAGATTGAGTTGGGCGGTAGCCGGGTGGTAGCCCTGCACACGCCTGGCCATACCGATGAAAGCATTTCCTTTTGGCTGGAGCAAGGTGTACTTTTCACAGGAGACACCCTGTTTACGGATGGTATTGGACGCCCGGATTTGAAAGCAGATGAACAAAAGGCGCGTCAAAAAGCCAAGGCTTTGTTCAATTCTTTGCAAAAAATCCTGCTGCTCGACCCTGCTACAGTAATCCTGCCTGCCCATCTGGCTACTTCTCTCGGTCTCCATCAGGGTTTGATTGCGGAGCGTTTGGACAATTTGGTTAACAAAATCCCTGCACTTGAATTGACCATTGAAGAATTTGTCCAAACCTTATTGGACAAACTCCCGCCTACGCCCCCTAATTACCTGGCCATTTCAGCCATCAACCGCAGCGGCAATCATGCCGATTCCAATTTGGCAGATTTAGAAGCGGGTGCTAACCGTTGCGCCATTCAATAGACGTAGACATGGAAAACATAAAACTTGGGCTTAGAGAAAATAGTGCCCAGTTCACACTGTTGGTCATCATCAACGCCTTTGTCGGCGGCATGATTGGGATGGAGCGTTCTATTTTACCCCAATTGGCCGAAACAGCTTTTGGACTATCCTCCAAAACGGCGATGTTGTCTTTCATTGTAGCCTTTGGGGTAACCAAAGCCATTTGTAATTATTTCACGGGTAGGCTTGCCAATCGACTTGGCCGAAAAAGGTTGCTAATCATCGGTTGGTTGTTTGCTTTACCCGTACCCTTCATCCTGATTTATGCCCCCGATTGGAACTGGGTAGTTGCTGCCAATGTCCTTTTGGGCATCAACCAAGGTTTGAGTTGGAGCGCAGCTGTGATGATGAAAATTGACCTGGTGGGCGAAAAAAGCCGTGGTTTGGCGGTGGGGATCAATGAGTTTGCGGGTTATCTGGCCGTGGGTTTGGTCGCTTTTTTGACGGGTTGGATTGCTTCCGAGTATGGGGTGCGGCCTTATCCTTTTTATTTGGGAATTATTTTTGCGGTGGCAGGTTTACTTTTGAGCATTTTTTTCCTGAAAGATACCCATCAGCACGTGGCGAAAGAACAGGAAAACAACCAACGCCTGGATTTAAAATCGGTGTTTTGGGATACCACCTTTCGGCATCCTTCCCTCGGGGCGGTAAGCCAAGCTGGACTCATCAACAACCTGAATGACGGGATGATTTGGGGCTTGTGGCCAGTTATTCTGGCGGCCAAAGGATTTAGTTTAACTGAAATCGGGCTTTTGAGTGCTATCTACCCCACTACCTGGAGCATCAGTCAATTGTTAACAGGTCGCCTGTCAGATGTTTATTCGAAAAAAGGTTTGCTATTTTGGGGCATGTTATTGCAAGGTTTAGCCATTGTTGGCTCCATTTGGGCAGAGGGTTTTTACGCATTTGCCAGTATTGGATTGTTATTGGGCTGGGGTACGGCGATGGTTTATCCTACTTTTATCAATGCCATTTCTGACTTTACTTCGCCGATACAGCGTGCAGAAAGTTTGGGTGTTTTCCGTTTTTGGCGGGATTTGGGCTATGCCCTGGGGGCTTTATTGACCGGAGTTTTGGCCGATTATTGGGGTGTCTCTGGCGCGATTTTTGCCATTGGTGGACTAACCCTCTTTTCGGCATTGGTGATTCAAATTCGTTATACAAACCATTGATTGAGTTTAATATGAACAAGTACATCGAGATCATTGTCCAATCCTATCAGGGTTATGCGGGCTATCTGCTGCACGAAATCATCAGCCCGTCCTGGGGCAATTATTTTTACTGGCTGATTGGCATTTCTTTGTTCTTCTTTGGTTTGGAATGGTGGATGCCCTGGCGCAAATCCCAAAAATTGCTCAGGAAAGACTTTTGGCTGGACGTGTTTTATATGTTTTTCAATTTCTTTTTGTTTTCGCTGATTGGTTTTTACGCCCTATCCAATGTGTTTGTGGCGTTTTTTAATGGTTTTCTTGCCAATGCTTTGGGCATCACCAACCTAGTGGCGATTTACCTGGGTAGCTTGTCTGCATTGTCACAACTGGTCATTCTTTTCGTACTGAGAGATTTTATCCACTGGAACATTCATCGCCTCTTACATCAGGTGCCTTTCCTGTGGGCGTTTCACAAAGTGCATCATTCGGCCAAAGAGATGGGTTTTGCTACCCATTTGCGCTACCACTGGATGGAAAATGTAGTGTACAAAGTCTTGGAGTATCTGCCATTGGGCATGATTGGATTTGGTATCCAGGATTTCTTGTTTATCCATCTACTGAATACTGCTATTGGTCATTTCAATCATTCCAACATCAAAGTACCTTTGGGTTTGTTGAAATACATTTTTAACAACCCTCAAATGCATACCTGGCATCACGCCAAAGTGCTGCCAGATGCTCACCCGAATGGGGTCAATTTTGGCATTTCACTAAGCATATGGGATTATGTTTTTAAAACAGCTTATGTTCCCCACGAGGGGGACAGCATCGAACTCGGCTATCCGGGCGACGATGAAATGCCTTCAAATTTTACCAGACAGGCCATTTTTCCTTTGAAAAAAGTGGACTAGGCTACAGCGCACAAAACATACATAATGGGAAAAACAGCACAAAGTTTATGCGCGGTATTTGCAGCACATTTTCAAACGATCAACTGCTTTAGCGTGGATCATTGTACACCTACTCAAGCGGTGCAAAATTTTACTTTTTGCGTGTTTAGGAAAAAATATGCCTAAATCTCAGGGTTAGCATTTCAAAGTAACTATAAAATATACAAAACATGATTATCAACCGCCTACTTATTGCCCTTTTATTCGCAGGAAGTCTAAGTTGCCATTCAACCCAAAAGACTTTGCAACCAGAAGGAACCTATGCGAACGTAAAAATCATTGGCGCAATGAGAAACGTGATGTGGAAAGGTGAATTGGGGTCAAATATTGAGCTGGACACTATAAACAACAAAAAAGGATTGTACGGATTGGGGCCGATGAGTTACCTGAGGGGTGAAATACTCATCAATGATGGGAAAGCCTATGTGTCCAAAGTTTCCTCAAACAACAGCATGAGTGTTGAAAAAACGTTTAAAGCTTCAGCTCCCTTTTTTGTATACGCCAACGTAATGGAATGGCGCGAAATAGACTTACCCACAAACATCAAGACCTTGCAAGACTTGGAGGCTTTAATTGATGAGCAAAGCAAAAACCAAAAAAGACCTTTTGCTTTCAAACTCAGTGGGCAAATAACCAAGGCAGTCATTCATATTCAAAACCTTCCTCTGGGCACAAAAGTGAGTTCCCCCACGGATGCACATCAAGGTCAAACGAATTACCCTCTACAGAACGAAAAAGTAAACATCGTTGGCTTCTTTTCAACCGAACACAAAGGCATCTTTACACACCACGATTCGTTTATGCACTTACATTTGATTACGGAGGATGAAAGCAAAATGGGGCATTTGGACGAAGTTGAATTGGGTAAAATGAAGCTTTATTTGTCTGCAAAATAAAGTTTCATTTCGTTTAAGTGCCTGATCATAGTCAATGGCGCTTATTGTTCCAATTTAGCAAAATCTGTGCTGCGTTTAAACAACCTCCTCCCTCAACCACCCCTTCTTCGCCCACACAAAACGATTCAACTCCCGGTGCAAGTCCACATCCTTGAACACCAGGTGCAATGTCCCTTTTTTGAAAAACCGTATTTTGAAAAAAGTACTCTCTGCCTCCCGGCACGAGCGATCCTTGAAAGCCTCGCGCAATGCATCGACGATGCTCAGAATCTCCTCCAATCGCTGGCCAGTGAGCATACAAAGTGCCTTGTCTACATCATTGAGCCAGACATCCCGGCGGTTGTAATACAAACTAAAAGACTGGTTGTACTTGGAACATTCCACAAAACCCGGCAATATCACCTTGCGGCCTACCTCGTACTTGTCATTCGTTTTCCAGCCCTCGCGATACACCCGATTGTCGGCGCTGTAGCGGCACATGGTATCAAAGACATCCACTACGCATTGTTCAAGGATAGACTTTTGGTTGTCGATCAACAGTTCCAACAAAGCACGAATGTTATCCTCTGAAAACACCTTTTGCCCCTGCAATTGCCGATGTTTCACAAAGTTCTCCTGCATCCGGGCTGTCAGCACCTTTTGAAACTGGGTTTGTTGGAAAAGGCTTTGCCAGGCCAGGTCGGTTAGGGTCACATTGAACTCCGTTACCCGGAGTGCAGGAATGGGTTCCTTGAGCGCCGATTCAATCATGCTCGTCAGCTTGTACACGCCGCCCTGGAGCAATGGCTGAACGTAGAAATT
>JAIYDG010000525.1 GCA_027487625.1 Bacteroidota bacterium | reverse complement strand
TGGACACTTGAACTTGCTTCTTATCTGGATGATGCGCCATGGCCAGCAACCAAAGATGAATTGATTGACTATTCAATCCGCTCGGGAGCACCTTTGGAAGTGATAGAAAACCTGCAGGAACTCGAAGATGATGGAGAACCATTTGAAACCATCGAAGAGATCTGGCCAGACTATCCAACCAATGAAGATTATTTTTACAACGAAGACGAATTGTAAAAACAAAGGGCTGATTCATGTTATGAGTCAGCCCTTTTTATTTGATTAAATTAATTCTATTAAATTTCGTCGTTGAATTCCTCTTCCTCCATTCCAGAATTCTCGTTGTTATTGACAAAATCTGCCTGATAAGTTTCAAGTTGAGGATTTGTTTTCTCATGTAAGTTGATGCAATAACGTAACCCAGCTCCCGCACCAATTGAACGAACCAAACCTAATTCGAGTAACAAAGCAAAATCTCTCTGAATAGTTTTTCTGTTACAATCGAATTCGTTTACTAATTCTTTAGTTGAAATAAAGCCTCTATGTTGAACAATGTACATGATAAGCTTCTGACGCTTGTTTAATACATTCTCATCAATCTCTTTTAATTTATAACCACGTTCAAAAACATAATTCATGATGTTTTTTTGGCGCGGATTTAATTTTTCGAAATCAACCTGTTTTCTGAAAAATGTTCTTAGTAAATCCTTGATTTTAGTTAATTGATCAAGGTGCATTCTTAAACCAAAAATCAATTGTTCATTTAAATTTACTTCATCAGATTTAGTAAGTTGGAGGTATTCATTTTTGTTGATGTACAATTCGTGCTCTAGGCTCAATAAACCAAATAAATCCATTTGTTTTTTAGACAACCAGAAATATTGTAAAAGGCAAGCTACTTTTGGTTTTAGTTCCTCAAAAATATTTAACGACATTAATTTAAAATGCAGCATCCACGATTGTACTATTGGATGAAATTCATTGTCAGCATTCAAAAATTCGAATAAACCATCCAATTCCAGTTCAGTTTCAACATTTAGTCTTTCAGGAAACTGAATTTGGTTACTAGAAAACAAATTAACATCTCCATTTCCTTGGTAAAGTTCTAAAACCAGGATTTTATGTAATTGATAAAAAAGAGGTAAACTCAAAGGCTGATCTAAACTTTCAAGAAGCAAAGATTCTGCTTTACTAAAAACTTCGATTGCGCGTTCATTCAGGCCGCTCGCACGTAAGTTTTTATTGATGATGTACTTTACCGTCTTTATTTCAATTAGGTTATGATCCAAAGCATTGGCATAATAGTTCCTAAGAATAGAACTATTTTGAGCCTCAATCGCTCTAATTTGCTCAGGCAAATCGATAAATTCATAGATATTCCTTAGCTCATCGTGTTGCCTGATACAATCGATGAAAGCATGGTCTGCAGAAATCTGTGGTTCGTACTTATTAACAAGAATCATTAACTACGAAACTAAGGCCTAATTCTATAGCCTTTTCATTGGCTTCTAAGCACAGGGTGGTGGATAGTATAGGAAAGGGGGCACAATTCGCCAGTAAAAACATGTAGAGCCTTGATAAATCAAGGCTCTACAAAGTTAAGAATTTTTAGACAGGCTAAAAAAGTGCTGTGAATAAATGGAATTAAAACCCTTAATTTCCACCCAATGCTTTGTATCTATCCATACATTGAGCAGCATAATCGGCTTTTCCAAGCTTAGTAAATACGTTAGCTAAATCGAACCAAGCTTGGGAATAATTTTGGTTAATGCCAAGTGCCATTTGATAAGCGTCAGAGGCTTTTTCAAGACTTCCAACATATTCATAACACTTCGCCATGTAGTAATAAATTTCAGGGATACTTCCACTATGTTTTGAAGCCATTTCAAATTGTTTGATGGCAGTATTGTAATCACCCAGATTCATATAACACAAGCCGCTATAATACCAGCTTTCAGTTACGTTTTCTTTGTATTGCGTTGATTTTGCGAATGCTTCATTAGCTTTTGCAAAATCTCTTCTGTTAAAATGAACGATTCCTAAATTACTCCATGCTGAAAAGTTTTCAGGATAAATTTCAATAGCTTTTTTCAACATCATTTCTGCGCTATCTAATCTTCCTTTATTTACTAAAGCAAAACCTAAACAACGCCAAGTTTCTTCGTCTTTATCTGCATATCTTACAGCATTTTCAAAATACCAAATTGCAGAATCGAGGTTATTTTTTTCAAGAGAAGTATATCCCAAAGGCATAAAATTATTCTCTCTTTTTACTACTGCAGCCAAAGGAACTCCATCAGCCATAACTGTATAAACCGTACCTTTTGGAGGAAATGAACCATTCAATAATTCATGCTGTGAAAATGTTCTGGTTGTCATAATTAAATAATCCCAGTTTTGCTTTTGTTCTTCACTTTCACGTGTCCATACAAAATTTAATCTTGGATTGATTTGATGAGCCCAATAAGCTGCTGTTGTAATCTCATTATTAATTCCCACAACCAGTGAATCTTTTGGATGTTGGTTGGCAATCCATTCGGCAGCCTCTCTGCAAGAATTAGAATAATAATCGGTTTCATAAGTTCCAAAAGCACCTTTTAATCCACCAGTAAATTCATTAAAATAAACATATTGATTGGGGTGATTTTGAACAAACCATAATGTAGGTTTTACAAATAATCCACCTAAAATTACAGCACCTGCAATAGCTACAACTTTATTTCTGCTTAATAAATAATCATAAAAAACAGCAGCTAAAGGAACGGCAGATGATAAAATAAACAAGTAGTGCCTCCAACCATTATAATAATTCAGATTACTTAATTCTGCATAGGCAATTGGGAACAAACTCATGAAAATTAGCATCAGCCAGAAAGGTGTATTTTTCTCTTTTCTAACAAAAGGTAAAGCCAAAATACTACCAAGAAATCCAACTATTAAATAGATGGGATTACCAATACCCAAAAACTTCACTACATAATACCAAGGAGCGGCAGTTAACATGTACATGCGTTTACCTTCAAACAACTCCACATTGTTTGTATAAAAGGCATTTTCTGATGCCTTTGCATAAGCCTGATATGGATGAGTAATCGGATTGTTTAATGCATAAGGCCAAACTAAAATTCCAACTATATAAGCAACTATGGTTACTACAAGGAAGATTTTTGCATAAGGAAGAATGAGTTTGAAAGCATTTTCTTTTTTCGACCTCAATTTATTCAACCATAAAACAGCCAAAAACAAACCAAAATAGGCGATAATTAACAATGCTCCTACCCTTGATGCAATACCCATTCCTATACCTACACCCAACCAAACTTCATGAGAAAACTTAGGGAAAGGCATTTTTCTAAGCACTTTAACTAGGAATAAACCTGAAAAAGCAAAACCCAACGCAAATGGTATATCTGTTGGATTATTCATAGAATTACCAAACCAACCTGGATTAAAAAACATGAATAAAATTGCCAAAGCTGCTGCTCTCCATGAAGCCAATTCGAAAGCAATAAGCGAGACAAAAACCAATCCTAAAAAGCCATATAAAGAATTGATGAAATGCCTTGTTTCAAAAACTCCGGTACCTAACCAATTATAAGCAAAAGCAGAAACTGTATTGATTTGCTCACCATAGAAACGGTAAGCCTGACGAATATACTCTGCACTATTTGCAGGTTCAGCCAAAGCAGCAGTATCAGAACCAAATGTTGTAATGTAACGGTAAGCTAGTTGAGAATAATCATTATGTGCTTTTTCATCCCATGTACTGCCAAAATCTTGACTTAACATCGGCATAAAAATGAATGCCAATCCAAAGAATATAAAATACAATAAACGATAGAATCCACTATTGCCATTAGCCAAAGAGATACCATCCTTTTTAATTCTGAACAAACTATCGGAAATAAAATAATGCCATCTTAAACTAAAAACAGCTGCAAACAAACTTCCAAAACCAGGTTTATTTGGTTTCTCTGTTTGAATTTGAACTTCGGCTATTGAAATATTATTTGCATTGATTGCATACACCATTTGTAACCAATTGTTACAAGATGCAAACTCATTATCAAATAAGGCTTTTAGATTTCCGGTTTTAGTAAAGAAAGCACCTGAAAAATTATCACGAAGATTTAATGGTGTGAAAATTCTTGCAAAGGCATTTACTAATTTTCCTGAAGCTGTTTTTTTGTTTTTGTCAACCTGATTTAACACCAACAAAGTTGAATTTGCTAGCGTTTTTTTATGGGCATTAAATCCTTGAATCAGGTTTGAAACAGGGTGATGTGTATCAGCCAAAAACAAAGAATAGGCACCCGTAGTTTTTTCGGCAGCCAAAGCAGCTTGAGCTCCCAAACCTTCATTACCTGAATAAACAAATAATTTACCTTTTTGAATCCATTCTTCTAAAGGTTTTGTATTTAAACTTCCCGCTTGTAAACAATGAACTTCTATGTCCAATTTACTTTTTTGGAAGAGGTTCTGAATACCAGAAACAAAAGTTTCATTGGTGTTTTTCGCATTAATTAAAACGGAAACACGTGATTCATTTAACACACTCATTTTTTATAAACTTGGGATTTATTTTTTCTCAAATACAAAAAGGTTATTCAATCCTAATTGAAACTTTTTATTAACCAATAATTTGAATAAAGATTCATTAAAAATTTCTTTGGTATCGCCTGGTTTGTAACCATAATGCTCCTCCAAACTCATTCCATCGATTAGCTTTAACTTGGTTAAAATATCAAGAATGGTATCAACTTGAGGGGAGGGAACTGTGATAATTACTCTCCCACCAGGCTTCAGGTAATTAAAACAATTTAAAGCCAAACTCTTTTGGAGCTCAGTTGGAATATGCTCTAATACAGCCAACATTGTTATAACATCGTAACTCTGACCGCTAGGAGAAACTTCAGGGAAATAACCGGGAATTAAAGTGTAATTGTTCTTTTCAACTCTTTCTTTAAGAGTTGGGTCGATACCAAAACCATGGCTGATAATTCCATCCAAAGCATCAAACATCACTCCATCAACACTACCAATATCAAGAACCGTATCACCTTTTTTAATGAAATCCTTTGCTTTGTTTATTCTAACTTTTTGCAAATACCTATCAATTGCTTTCATTCAATTATTTTTTATTTACACTCAATACGCCTAAAAAGAAACTCGATAAAACTGTTTGTAATCCAATGATGATTGAAACCACACTTGGAATAACAACCCTTAAAATTTTAGGATAATCAAGTTGTCCAAAATGACTTTGTTCCCAAACATAAAGCGAATAAAATGTACCAGCCAAACCGGCCAGAAATACAATTAAACCAATAATCAAACCCATTTCAACACTGAATTTTTCTATGATTCTTTCAAGAGAATCTTTTGCTGGCAAAAATCCTGCTTCTACTGCATAGGTTCTTGTGAAAACTCCAAAAGTAACAGCCTGAAAACCAATAATTGTAAAAGCTCCTGCATACAACAAGGTATTTGTATCGAAGTACACATGTTGAAACAAGCCCAAAGGACCTTGCATGATAAAAAATCCTAATATCAGTCCTAAAGCCATCAAAAAAATTCCGGGGTATAAAAATAACCAACGAGGAGAATAGATAAGTAAGAAACGTAAATGTCTCCAGCCATCTCTCCAAGTTCTTAAATGAGGAGGACGAGTTCTACCATCTTTAGATAAAGTAGTTGGAACTTCAGTAATTTTAACTTTAAACAAAGTAGATTTCACAACCATTTCTGATGCGAATTCCATACCCGTTGTTTTTAAATCTAAAATAGTAACTAAATCTTGTCTAAAACCACGTAATCCGCAATGGAAATCGCGAACAGGACAATTAAAAAACAATCTTCCAATAAATGAAAGCACAGGATTTCCAAGATATCTATGTAGGAAAGGCATGGCACCTTCGGCAATTCCACCTTTAAAACGATTGCCCATTACAAGGTCGTAACCATTTCTAAGTTCATTTAAAAACGGACCCAGGTTTGCAAAATCGTAACTATCGTCGCTATCGCCCATAATTACATATTTTCCCTTAGCCGCTTCAATAGCACCCATTAAAGCACTGCCATAACCTTTACGCGGAACAGCAATAACTCTTGCGCCCAAACCTTCTGCAAGGGCCTGAGAACCATCGGTACTTCCATTATCGCCAATAACAACTTCACCCGAAACTGAATTTTGTTTCATCCAGTTCATGGCTTTTGAAATACAAGTTCCAATTGTTTCTGCCTCATTCAGGCAGGGCATTACTACAGTTAATTCTATTTGTTGACTCATGAGAATGAATTGATTCTGAAGTTTAAACTAAAAAAACACTTCAAAGTCAATTGTTGCGAAAATAGGAAATTAAGCCATTCTTCAAGGTTAAAAGGTAGATAATTAGGAAAAAAATAAAATAAAAAGCCTGTGGAGGCGACAATCAAAAATAATCCAGGTTTTAAACGGATTTATTTTCAAAGCCAAAATACAAATCAGGCTTAGCCGGAGGTTTTATATTACTGAGCATTAGCTCAATTTGATCTCTTAATTCGTTGAAGTTGATTTTTTTGAAAGCAGAAATAAAAACCACAGGATTATTTTCCTTAGCCATCCATGATTTTTTCAACTTTTTGATATAAACTTCTTTGCCTTTAATTGTTTCATCCTCCAAAATAAATGGCTCTTTTAGTTCATCTATTTTATTAAAAACCAACAATATAGGCTTATCTCTAGCACCAATTTCCTTTAAAGTTTGATGAACAATATTAATTTGGTCTTCAAAACCAACATGGCTCACATCAACAATATGCAGAAGTAAATCCGCTTCACGAATTTCGTCTAAGGTAGATTTGAAACACTCAACCAATTGATGCGGTAGTTTTCTAATAAATCCAACTGTATCGGTTAACAAAAATGTATGTTTAGGCCAAACAACTTTTCGAACAGTACTATCAAGCGTTGCAAACAATTTATTTTCGGCAAAAACTTCACTTTTACTGAGTAAATTCATGATAGTTGATTTACCAACATTTGTATATCCCACCAAAGCAACACGAGCCTTATCATCCCTGTTTCTTCTTTGAGTAGATGCCTGTTTATCGATTAAAGCCAATCTTTCTTTTAACCTATCGATTTTAGTTCTTAGCGCTCTTCTATCAGTTTCAATTTCAGATTCACCCGGTCCCTTCATTCCAATACCACCTTTATGTTTACTTAAATGGGTCCACATTCTGGTTAAACGAGGAAGCATATATTGAGCTTGAGCAAGTTCTACTTGGAATTTTGCCTGAGCAGTTCGGGCTCTTGAAGCGAAAATATCGAGAATCAGATTGCTTCTATCTAGAATTTTACATTTAATGGTTTGCTCTAAATTTCTGATTTGCGAAGGAGTTAATTCATCATCAAAAATAACCATATCTATCTCATGAGCAGTAACATATTCGGCTATTTCCTGCAATTTACCTTCACCAATATAAGTACGTGGATTTGGATAACTCAGGCGCTGTAAATACTTGTTTTTCACTTCAGCACCAGCAGTTAAGGCAAGAAAAGCCAACTCTTCCAGATACTCCTCAGCCTGTTCAAATTTTTGTTGAGAATTTGCCACTCCAACCAGCACTGCATACTCAGCAGATTTTACTGTATCAAATAATTTTTGTTTCGCCATTAAAAAATTCCTGAAACAAACCTAAGCTTGCTTATTTTCGTTTAAAGATTAAGTCTGCAAAATAATGTCAATTTCTAAGCTTTTCAGTATTCTTTTTGTGCTTTGTTCATTTCAGATAAATGCACAACAAATTGAGTGGGGTAATCCGCAAAAATTAAAACAGAAAAATCTTTATAATCAGATAATTGGAGAAAGTGGAGGAAATATTTTCCTATTACGAGGAAAAGACCAGGATTTTAGAAATGATTTAATCATTGAGAAGTATAAAAACACCTTGGCATTAGACATTTCAATACCGCTACCATTAACAGTTAATGGTTCTGTTGAAAGGGTTTTATTACTTCGTGATGAACTTTTTGTTTTTATATCAGCAAAAAACACGGTAAAAAATCAGATTGATTTACTAGCACAAAAAATGGATTTGAACTTTAAACCGATTGGAAATCCTCAGGTTTTGTGCAGTATGCCGGAAAGTGCATTTCTCGAAAAACGAAACATTCAGATAAAACCCAATGCTAATAAAAGTTTGATTGGTATTATGTTTATTAGTTTGGCAGATAATGGAAAAGGAAATTTGAATCTTTACCAATATGATATGAATCTGCAACAAAGATTTGGAAAACAATTTCATTTAGATGAAGAAGAAAAAGGAGTGTTTACTTCTGCTTTCGACTTGTCGAATTCAGGAGAAACATTTGTAATGATTGATTATCCAATTAAGGATTATAAGGGAGAAAGAGAGGACCCAAGAAAGTTTTTCCTTTATGTATATTACCCAACAACTGATAAAATTCTGGAATATGATATTCAAGCTAAAGACAGTTTTTCTATAGATGAATTAGGGATGTGTTTGAATAATTACAATCAAACAATAAGTGTTACGGGTTTATATTCTGAATCAGCAAAAATTGAAACTAAAGGATACTTTTATAGAAGGTATAATTTTATAAGTAGCAATTTGGAATTTAGCTCTTCTAATTTGTTTGATGAATTTTTCTTAAATAAACTATCCAGTGCAAAAATTGAAAAATTCAATCCTGATTTAAACGATTTTTATATTAGAAAAATAGTACCAAGAAGTGATGGAGGCTTGGTTGTTTTAGCTGAAAAATTCTTTCAAACCAGACAAACCTATACCTATTACGTAAATAATTTCCCTCAAACCTCTACGCGTATTGTATATAATTTTGATGAAACTGCCATTTATTCAATTAATCCCGATGGAAAAATTCAGTTTAATGAAGTTATTAAAAAGCACCAAAGTTCAGTTGGAGATGGAGGATATTTTTCATCCATTATTAGCATCCCAACTTTAGATTATATTCAGGTTTTATATAATAATGAAGGAAATGAACAAACTGATATTACATTATATAGCATGAATTATGAAGGCATTTCTCAAAATAAAATTGTAGTTAAAAGTTCGAATACAAATGCTGCCATCATACCAACTGAGTACAAACAAATTTCTGCAAATTCAGGTATTATTTGTGCAATTCGAGACAAGCGATTTACTTTGATGCGCATAACATTTTAATATTTTGCTGAATTTATTTCGATCAAACACGCTGTTTTCAATCTTAGGATTGCTGATTTTCACATTATTGCTGAGAATAGCTCCTCTTTTTGTTCCGATTCATGAGCAGCCAAATATCAATACTCCACTTGCCCAATTGTTGTTTCATTGGTTAAACAACAATCCATTTTTTGTAGGAAACCAATTTTTACTTTCAAGTTTTTTGATATTCTTTCAGGCTTTGTTATTAAACTATATCAGTACTGATAATTCAATTTTATACAAAGACAGTCTATTACCCGGTTTATTTTTTGTGATTATTAATAGCATCTATCCTCAGCAAATGATTTTGAGTCCGCAGATGATTGCCAATTCATTTTTGTTATTGATGTTATTTAGAATCTGTTATTTGTATGAATCAGAAAGTCCGATTTTACTCGTATTTGATAGTGGTGTTTTATTAGGAATAGGATTGCAGTTTAATTATGATTTGCTGGTATATCTGCCATTTATATTGCTGAGTATCATCACCATGACATCCTTCAATTTTAGGTATTTATTAGTTGCAATCATTGGAATAATAGTACCCGCTTACTTTCTAGGAGTTATTTTTTACCTTACTGACCAATTGGGGCCTTTTATTCAATCGTTTGAATACAGTATCCAAAAAAGCTATTTTAACGCACCTAATTTACCCCTTCAAAAACTAACCACTTGGCTTTCATTTATTCCACCATTTGTATTCTCATTCGTTCATTTACAAGGAAATTTTTTCAGAAACCGAGTAAAAACTAGACGTTTACAATTAACAATGGGCATATTCTTTGTTTTTGGCGTATTTTCATTATATGTAGAAAACCAAAGTTTTATTTACGCAATTCCGTTTTTATCGAGCTCATTGGCATTAGCCATTGCCAATTATTTTATAAGTCACAAACGCTTTTGGCTAAAGGAATTACTACTTTTCACAACATTGGCAACTATAATTTTAAACCAATATTTTAATAATTAAAGATGTTTTACTTTTTATCTAAAGTTTTATATGGAATTGTAGCACCTGTAAGCTTGGTACTCATTATGTTCATTATATACTTTATTTCAGGTGTAAAAAAGTGGATATACTGGGCTTTTGGATTGATGTTATTTTTCTCAAATCCATTTATTGCTCAGACTGTTATGGGTTGGTATGAAGTTGACCCCATTAGAATTGAAAAAGGTAAAAAATATGATGGAATTATAATTTTAGGTGGATTTATTTCGAATGTAGATGTTGATGGAGAAAACCGAGCAGTATTTAGTGATGGAAATGACAGAATGATGCAGGCTTTGAATTTATTCAAGAATAAAGTTTCAAATCGAATAATTTACACCGCTGGAAGAGATACAATTTTCACCAAATACTCTCCGGAGGCATTGTTAGGCAAAGAATATTTAATGAAATCGGGAATTCCAGATACTTGTATTTGGGCGGAAATAAGGTCGATTAATACCTTTGAAAATGCTTATTTAACTAAGGAAATGCTTCAAAAGAAAGATCCAAACTGGAAGAAAAAAGAATACTTAATTTTAACTTCAGCCTTTCATATGCGCAGAGCGATTGCTTGTTTTGAAAAACAGGGATTTCAGGTTACAGCTTATTCTACTGATATGCGTTCAAGCAGAAGTAAATTTTCAATTTTAAATACCATTATGCCAACTTATGGAGGATTTGAAATATGGACTTTCTTATTAAAAGAATGGATTGGATTGGTTGTATATCAATTAAAAGGTTACATCTAGACCTTCCCGTTTCAGCTGGCTCTAAATAAAAATCTAGCTTCATTTTAGACATTAAAGCAGACTCAACTAATAATTAATCAATTCATTCATGATAATTTAATAGATTCTTGTAATTTTGCGGCGCGAAAGAAAAAGAGAAAACAATGAGTAACATTACATTTACTATGATTAAACCAGATGCCGTTGCAAACGGACATACAGGAAAAATCATCGACCAAATTATCCAATCAGGATTTAAAATTGTATCTATGAAATACATCCATTTAAGCAATGAAATGGCTGGTTCATTCTACGATGTACACAGAGAAAGACCATTTTTTAACGATTTAGTTAGCTTTATGACAAGCGGACCAATAGTTGCAGCTGTTTTAGAGAAAGACAATGCTGTTGCTGATTTCCGTAAAATAATTGGAGCAACAGATCCATCAAAGGCAGAAGCTGGAACAATCAGAAATTTATTTGCAAAATCAATCGATGCAAATGCAATTCATGGTTCTGATAGTGATGAAAATGCTGCTATCGAAGCAAGTTTCTTCTTCTCTGCATTCGAAAGATTCTAAATCAGACTTTTACAATAAAAAAAGGCGACCCTAGGGTCGCCTTTTTTATGGCTTTATATTTCTATTTCACAATTTTAAACTCAACTCTTCGGTTTCTTTGACGACCTTCAGCTGTTTTATTATCGGCAATTGGTTTTTTAGAACCAAATCCAGTTGCTTTCATACTAGCAACTGAAACTCCTTTTGAGGCTAAGAATGATTTTACTGCATTAGCTCTGCTTTGACTTAATTTTAAGTTAGCAGCAGGATTTCCAACATTATCAGTATGACCACTAATTTCTAACTTATACAGTGGTTTTGAAATCAATAAAGTTGCTAATTCTTCTAAACTATTCAACGACTTTTCAGCAATTTTACTGGTACCTACTTCAAATTCCAAGTTACTGAATGCTTCATTTATTACTTTTTGTTCTTCAACAGTTAAAACAACCACATTAGGTTCAATCTTAGGACAACCATTGTTTTCTGGTTTTCCTGCCACTAAAGGACATAAATCTCTATAATCAGGAATAGAATCACCATCAGAATCTGGACATCCTGAATAGATAGCTAAACCAGCAATAGCCATGCAACTATCCTTACTATTGATAATACCATCACCATCGGAATCAGGGCAGCCATTAAATTGGATTAAACCCGGAACAGCTGGACAAGCATCATATCTATCAGCAACACTATCTTTATCCATATCAGGGCAACCATCTAGATATCTAGGACCAGCCTTTTCAGGACAAGCATCATCTTTATCTAAAACACCATCATCATCTTTATCTGGGCAACCATAATTTTCAGATAAACCTTTTATTGAAGGACATTGGTCTTTGTAATCTGCTACTCCATCGCCGTCAGTATCAGGACAACCATGTAAAATAGGATCACCCTTTACACTTACACAGCTATCAGACGCATCATTTACTCCGTCACCATCAGCATCTGGACAGCCTTTTGCTTTTGGAGAACCTTTTACAGTAGGGCATTCATCTACATTATCAGCAACTAAATCTTTATCGCCATCAGGACAACCCTTCATTAAACGTGTTCCTGGAATAGTTTTACATTTATCTTTTCTATCAGGAACACCATCATTATCTCTATCAAAGCGGTTACCAATATTGATATTTAAACCAACTCTTGTATTTGAATAATGTGATTTTTCCCAATTGTAATTGCCCAACATATTATCAGATAAAGCATAAAATGAAAGAGGACCAAGATGCACAGCCAAACCAGCTCCAATGTTTGAATATTGCTCTCGGTACATATTATAATTTACCTTTAACTCAAGAATTTTCCATACTCTTTGAGTGAATGCAATAGATGCTCCAGGATAAAACTTGCCTTTCCACATTTCACCATAAGCAACTAGTCCTAAAGTACCGCTTTTATAAAGATTATAATTTAAACCCAAATAAACTTTTGGATTAAATGATGTAGTATAAGAACCTGATTTTTTTTTTTTTTTTAATATTTTTCCAACTGAGTCAGCTAAGTCTTCGAAAGCAGAATCGAGTTTAGAAGGATCATCTGTCAAAACGCCTTCATATGTAAAGGTGGCTTTTCTTGAATAATTTTTACCATTATACCAGTTCATTACCCCAAGATCTAAAAATGAAGCAGATAAACTCAATTTTGAATTTGCTTTATAATTCAAACCAAAATCAAAGCTATAACCTGAACCAACTGGCTTATTCAAATAATCGGTAGCAATTCTAACTTGGTCTGCAGAAGTTGTAGCATTTCCTAAATCTTCAATTCTATCAGCACCAGAAGCAACTGCCTCATAATCTGTAGATGCATTTAATCTGATTGCACCATTATCACCACTATCTGTTAGAAGTGTAGTTTGGTTGCGAACAACCTTTGTATGGTAGATTCCAATATTGTATTTAGCTCTAATACCAATGCTTAGTTTATCGCCAAAATCTCTTGAGTAAGCTGCATGAATAGAAGTTATAGCGCTCATTTCAACATCTAATTCACCAATATTTACCGGCTTACCAAATAGTTTAGAGGTACTTCCATTGCCGTAATAAACCAATCCAAGTATATCTTTAGGCAAACCAATATTGTGATTTAATGTATTTTGAATCCCAAAAGAGAAATAATTTTTTCTGATTCTAAATCCAAGAAAAAGAGGATTGATTTCAGAATTAAACTGCATATCTCTCAAATGGTAATTCGGATTAGAAAGTAATTTATCAACTGTGGTTACCTGTGTCTCATCTTTCCTGAAAATATCGTACATAGTAACACCTGGAACATAACCATGACCATAAAAATCGAGTAAACCAAGGGTAAAACCTTGTCGGGAAGGTAATGCAGGATTCAATAAGTTACTTTGTGCAACAGAATTGAAATTATAAAAAGTAAGATTAGTTTGAGCCTCAGCTAAAAGGCTACAAAGGAATATAGTTATTATAAATAATAGTCTTTTCATTGTCGTAAATGCTTTTAAGTTAAATTACTTTTTAAGAGGTTGATAATTCTTCAACTTAATTTTGGCACTTAGACCAATTTTCGACTTATAATCAGAATAGATTTTCACGATTTGAGAGCCATTTGCATAGGTACTAATTTGGAATTTGAAAATCATTTTAGACAAATTAGACCTTTGCATAGCGGCTAAGTTTTGACCTGTTAATCGAACAGTATTCACACTCACCGTATTTTTTATAGTTTTCCCATTTGCATCAGGAATTGCAGCTTGAATAAATCTTGGAGTTGAAACTGAATCTTTAATGATACCATCTTTATCAGCAAAAAACATATACAAACTCCCATCAAAAGGAATACCATTATCCATTTTAACAATTAAATCTATGAATTCCACATTGTTAGAATCGAAGTCTTTTCCTAACAAAAAGTTACCTAAAGTACCATCAGGTCTAACTTCAAAGAAAGGATTATCGCTTGTATCAGATAAAGTAAAGTCATTTGTTTTTAAACTGAAAGGTAAATCCATTTCGAAGCCAACAGTAATTGATGATCCGCGTTTAATGAAATCATTGTTTCTGTTAAAATTACCGCTTGTATCAAGTTGTGCTACTCCAGCAAAAGTAACCTGTTTAGGAGGTAGAGAAACTAATTTTGGCAAGTCGGAATTAGTTTTGTCATAAACAAAAGTTCCGTTTACACTTCCTTGATTTAAGCTAGTTGGGTAGGGAATTGTAAATGGAGGTCCATTTAATTTTTGAGTAGCCCCCGAACCACTTACTCCATTAACATCTAAGGAAACAGTAATTGGAATACCCATTGAATTATTGGTATTGATTTTTAATTTAGGATCATCAAGATTAAATCCAGTGTTAAAGTCTTCCAACATATCTAACTTTATATCACTTGCATCAATTGGAATTGTTTTCTTTCCTAAATTTCCTTCAATAGCTTCAAACTGGAAATTATCAAAAGAAAATTCTGCATTCACATAATCAGACGAATCAAACAATTTTAATTGACCTGACGAAACTAAAGTCGGTTTAACCAAAACCTTCAACTTGTTATAAGGCTGAGAAATATCTTGAGTCAAATCCATTTTCATTCCGCTGATATCAATCGCTCCAGATTTACTTTCATTGTTCACATCAATTTCAATTGGAGGAAATGGGGTACCATTTTTTGTAGCACCTGGGAATAAAATTTTAAGGCTTAACTTTTCTTTTATGGTTGAAGATAATTTGTAGTTAATTAAACCTGAATTAAAAGTAGCAAATTTTATCTGAGCTGTTGGGTCATCAGCTTTAATATCGATATCAAGAGTTTGTGCATTTATTTCTGTATTTGGAAATACGGCAAATCCAGAGGCACATTTTAAATTACTTGTAGTAGCATCAACAATTATAGAATCATTCAAATTTACTAGAACAGGCGCTTGACTTGCAAAAGACCTAAATTGAGGTAAACTATAGCCAAGACTGCTGCTTAATGTTGATCCAGCCAAATTTATCGAATCTTTTTTACCACCACCTGGAGGGATATTTGTAAAAAGAACTTGACCAATTAAACTTTGAAAAGGAATCATATTGAAAAGATTCAGCCTAACAACATCAATTGTAACTGGTAAACGGTTTCTAAATTCTAAAACTAAAAATCCTTGAGAAAGATTAATATTAGAAAAAGTAGAATTAGAATACGGCAAAATTGTTACTGTATTATTATTATCGGTAATTGCTGGAAAGATAGTAACTGTTCCATTAGCTGAATTTAATGCTGCCTTTGTGGGCGCATTAAAATTTGTAGCCATATCACCTAATGAAGTTACATCAGAAGTAAAGGTATTATCAATATCAAGAACACCTAAAGTTGAATTTGAAGTAATTGGAGTTAATTCAGGAAGTTTAACAAAACTATCCACCGGAAATGACGCAATCGTATCTTCTTTAAAAGTAAAATGAATTAATCCTGTATTGTCATAAACAATATTAGAGTCCTCTTTTAAAAGGTCGTTCATTTCCAAATCAATAATAGCAAGAGGAATTGCATATTCCGGACTCAAAGTAAGTTCATCGAATTTGTTAAAATTCAGGTCTTTTTTACATGCTCCAAGTAGTAAAAGGAAACTACCTAAAATTAGTAGAAATTTATTCATATTTTAAATAAAGGTGAAGGAAATTAAATTTACTTAGAAACAACTAAAGACTTGGTAACAAATTCTTTACCATTTGAGATATACAGAATGAAATTCCCATTCTCTAAATTAGATAAATCAATTTGTAAATTTTGATTTGATAAATTTTGACTTATCAATGATTCATAAACTGCTTTCCCTGATAAATCGAAAATTTTGATTTCTAATTTGCCTTTAATCGATTTAGCAAAGTCAATATTCAATTGATTTTGAGCTGGAATTGGATAAATTCTTACTTGATCTTCGCTTATAAACTTTTTTAAACCAGTTAGTGGAGCAGTTGATTTTAGTCCAAATGCAAATGAATCTGTTTGATAAGTTTTTCCGAAATCACCAATATTATAATCAAAAACTTCAACACCATAAATTGTATTAGGTTCAAGATTAGCAATAAAAGCTTCATTTGAACTTCCATCGTAAATTGCAAATGAGCCATCAGACAAAGAATCACCTAATCCGAAACTTGCATTTACATTATAAGAAACACCAGATACTGGTTTAACAGAAGGAAGGGCACCTTTTCTTGCAAAAACTATTCTACCTTGACCAATTCCACTAATCCATTTCAAATAAAGAGAATCGGATGATACTCTTGGAAAAGTTAATGACCTTGATGGATTAACCGGAGGAGTTCCAGGAATTTTAATTTTCACATTACCTTTAGCAACTGAAGATTGTAAATAATTAACAGTAAATCCAGTACCATTAAATTCAACAATACCAAAGTAATAAGTAGAACCCGGATTTAAGCCTGTAACTGTGCATGAATTTCCAGTACCAATATATACAACCTTTTCAGAGTTTGAAAAACCATAAGAATTACCACTAAAATTGCCATCAGTAAAATAATTATCGCCATCTTCGGGTGAGCTCATTAAATCTTGATTTTCAGAAGCAACAATTATTCTACTAGCTCCATTTCCTGAAGTCCAAGAAACCTTAACAGAAGATGTTCCAATTTCAGAGAAAGTAATTCCTGTAGAAATTTCAGTTGGCTCTGCAGCAGGTGTGAGTGTAGTAAAATTAGCTAAAGCTGGATTATCTGTTTTTACCCTAGCAAATGCATCAATACCATTGTATTCAAAAACAGCAAAATGGTAGGTAGTTCCTTGTTTTAAATTTAATAATTCAAGACTATCGCCACTTTCGTTATAAATCACATAATTATCATCGCCTAAATCATAACCATTACCAAAATTATCACTAGCAAATAAGGCTGTGCTATCTGTAGGAATTGCATTTACAGCAGAAGCTTCTTTTGCAACAACAATTCTTTTTGAACCATTACCTTTTGTCCATGAAATTTTCATTGAATTGGTTTTGATTTCTTTTGATTGAATTGAAGAAGCTGATATCGTAGGTGCTTCATAACCTAGAATTGTAGCTTGTGAACCAATTAAAGCATTTGATGATGCATATTTTGAATATGAACCAAATCCATTATACTCAATAACAGAAAAGTGATAAGTAGTTCCAATATTCAAACTAGTTAATTCAACTGAATTTTCAGTACCATTATAAATAACATAATTACCAAATCCAATGCTTTCACCTATACCAAACATTGAGTTAGCTGCATAATACTTACCATCAGAAGGAAGAGAATCTACTGCAGAACCTTCATGAGCTATAACTATTCTCTTTTTTCCATTTCCTTTAGTAAAATTTAATTTCATACTAATTGGAGAAACCTCAGTAAAACTTAATGATGAAGCAGAAACATTTGGGCTAATTTCATTCATATTAAAAACAGCAAAATTCCTACGATTAGAAACTTCAGTTAATTTAAAGTCGCCAGCCATAAACAAGTTACCTTCAATTAAATCAAGATTGTTAATACTAGTAAATTCACCTTGAATACCTAAATTCAAGATTTCTGAATTTTCTACATTAACTGGTATAATTCCAAAAGTTGAATTTCCTGCAGCAAATAAGATTGAACCATTTAAAAGCAAAGTGTGCATTTCATCGGATACAACTGGAATAAAAGTAGAAATTTTTGCACCAATGGAAGTATCAACAGCCGCAATTGAGCTTGAAAAATCTTCATTTAATCCCGAAAAGCTTCCTGCCAAATATACCTTATCATCATCTACAAGAATATCATAAACAGTACCATTTGCAGAAGGGTTCCAACTATTAAGTACATTTCCAGAAGCGATATCGAATCTAGCAGATCTACCTCTATTTGAAGAAGCAATAGTAGTAAAAGCACCGGCAACATATAAGTATTGATCGTGTAACAATAATGAATGAACTTCATCATTTGAACCTGGATTCCAAGAATCTACAACACCTGTAGCAAGTGAAATTGACGCTAAATTACTTCTATTTTCATTTGAAATAGAAGAAAAACTACCAGCTAAAAATGCTTCATTACCCGCAATTTCTATATCATTTACATAACCATTAACATTTGCATTAAGTGTTATCGGAACTCCTGATAAGGTATCAATAATTGCTAATCCAGATCTTGCAATAGAACCAATGCTAGTAAATTTACCACCAAGAATCAATAAACCAGAATACTCTTTTATAACATGAATACCATTGTTTACCATTGGACCAAACGAAGTTGGAACACCAGTTTGAAAATCAACAGCTGCCAAGTTAGAACGATTAGCACCACCAAAACTTGAAAAATCTCCACCTACGAATACTGTATCACCAGAACTACTTACCGCATTAACACTTCCTGAAATTAAAGGACATGAAGCTAAACTCGCATTTGAATTTATTGCTGCAAAAAACTTTTTAGGTTGACCAGAAATATTGGTAAATAATCCTCCAGAATATAAAATTCCCGATGAGTGTGATAAAGAAAATACTTCATTATTTGGTGAAGGATTAAATGTACTAACTAAACCTGTAAGTTTATTTAAACCAGCTAGATTATTACGTGTTTCATTTCCAATTGAAGAGAAAGCTCCGCCAATATAAAGAATGCTTTCATCCTTGGCCATGGAATTAACATTACCATTAACGTTAGGATTAAAGAAAGTAACAGTGTTATCAAACATATTAACTGCACCTAAGTTATTCCTATCACTTGTATCCAATTTGGTGAATAATCCACCAATAAATAAAGTAGCATTATCTAATAATAATGACTTTACTGTTCCTTCAACTTTAGTATTTAAAGATTGTAAACTACCACTAATCGCGCTAATTGAAGCAATTCCATATCTTTCTTGTGAAGCTACACTTGTAAATGAACCACCAAGTATAATTTCAGCACCAGCAATTTCAAATGCATTAACTTCTCCATTAGGATTTGGAGCCAATGGCAAAATTTGTCCATTAGAAATATTAATTGCAGCACAATTTAAACGTTCAGCAGATCCTACTTCACTAAAACTACCTCCTACTAAAAGAATATTTGCAGTAACTTTTAATGCTTTAACAGGACCATTTACTGAAATATTTAAGGAATTTAATGTGCCGTCAGGGTTTAAAACCAATAAATTGGTTCTGCCTTGTTCTGTAAATTCACCACCAATATAAACTCGGCCAGTTGCATCTTTTGCTATTGCATGTACAATACCATTTATATTGACCGATTTATCAAAATTTTGTTGACTTGTAGCGTAAAAACCTGCAAAAGAACCAGTATTAGGCCCAACATAATTAAACTCTCCAGCTAAATAAAGTTTATTATTTAGTTTAACCATTGAATTTACAACACCATCGGTTTCCCAAAAATTATTTTGTAAAGTTTGAGAGAAAGATTGATGAATAGTAAAGAAAGAAATTATAATAAAAAGTAGTTTTTTTTGCATTGCAAATTGGATTAAAAATTAAAAAAAGAAGTCAAAAACTCAAGATGAGTTTTTGACTTCTAAAAAAGGTTTATTTAGAAATAATTAATTTCTTGGTAGAAACTTCACCATTCTCTTCAACGCGAACTATATATAAACCAGAACCTAAATCAGATGCGTTAAATTGAATTAAACCATCTGCAACTTCAGGATAATTTTGATTGAATAAAACTTTACCAGATAAGTCTAAAATAGATACATCAACAGTTTTAGCAGCCCTTCCAAGATTTAAATAAACTTTACCTGTACTTGGATTCGGATACATTGAAATATTATCTAAAGGAGCTTTATTAGATTTATCAGAATTTTCAACTATTGAATTTAATGCACTTAAATTTTTAATTTCATTGATTTCTGAACTTGATAAAGCACGTCTGTAAATTCTCATATCATCAAGAGAACCATTGAATGAATAAATTGGATTTAATCTATCGATAGTTGTTAAGCTACCAATATTCCAATTTGTACCTAAGAAAGTTTCAGGTTCAAAACTAGTTAAACCAGTTCTACCAAACTCAATTCCATCAAGATAGAATATAACTTCTAAACCAGCTTTGTAAACAACAGCTAAATGATGCCATGAATTGTCCTGAATTGGATTTGCTGAAATCATATCTATCTGAGTTCCTGAACTTGCATTGAAAAATGAATAGTTTACAGAACCAATATCTGATAATGAAATACTTCTATATTCAAAACCATCTATTGCTGTAGTGAAAATTGGTTTTGGAATATTTGAATTCGCAAAATCTGGTGCAGTTTTTAACCAAACAGTATAAGTAGAATTATTAGTAGTTGCTGTTCCAGCAACATCAACTGGATTGACACCTAAAACTTCAACAGTTGTTGCACTAGGATTAAACGAATATGCTTTATTAACAGCGTTACTTCTATCTGAAGTTGAAGTCAGATTTTGAGCAACTCCATTATTACCATTACCTGAGGCATCATTAGCATTTCCGTTCATTTTGTACCAGGCAACTAATCCATTTTGCAAATTAGAACCTACTATCAAAGTAAATTTATGTACAAAAATATCCCAATCGCCTGCACTAGTTAAATCAACATTACCGAAAGCACCTTGACCATTGAAGTAACCTGTTATAAAGCTTGTATTTGTAGTTCCGGCAGTAATTCCTCTTGCTTCATCATCTGCAGGACCGCCATTCTGGTAAACAGTTTCAATATCACCAGTAGTGAAATCAACTGTGGTAACAAATACATCTAAATTACCAAAACTTGATAAACTAGTTGATCCGAAATTAGCAGTTTCAGCAAAACTTCCTGTAACAAATACTTTATCTCCTAAGCTATTTATTGCAATACCACGACCAGCATCTTGTGAAACTCCACCAGCTTTTGTAGCCCAAACAGGAACACCACTTGAGTTATATCTACAAATAAACACATCAGAGTTTCCTGCACTAATAAAATTACTTGAGCCAATTGAAATTGAATTTGAAAACTGACCTGTTATAACATACGAATTATTTGCAGAAGTAATGGCAAAACCTATATCAGCACCAGTACCTCCTATTTTGCTTGCCCAATTCATATTTCCTGTAGAAGTTCCATATTCCGCTATAAAAGCATCAGAACTACCTGCACTAATTAAGTTTGTTCCTGAGAAATTTCCAGTTAAATCGAATTGGCCAACCATAGCAACATTGCCCCCATTTAATGCAATTCCATGTGCAAAATCATTTCCTGTACCCCCAGCAGATTTTGCCCAAATAAGATTTCCATTGGAATCATATTTAGCCAAAAATGCATCAGTACCACCAGCACCAGTTAATGATGTAGAAGTACCTGGGAAAGTTAGTATTCCTTTAAAGTAACCAGCGATATAAATGTTATTTAAATTATCAGTAGTAATAGCCAATGCAACATCCTGATCAGTTCCACCTGCTTTTTTACTCCAGATAACATTTCCACTTGGATCTAATTTTGAAATGAAAATATCATCAAGACCCGAACTTATGTAAGAATTCCCTGTTCCAAATGTACCAGTACCTCTAAAACTTCCTGTCATAATAACATTTCCAGCTGCATCTATTGCAACAGAAGAAGCTGCATCAGGGTCTGCACCACCTTGATTAACTGCCCAAAGTACTTTTCCATTTGGAGAATATTTGGTCATGAAAATATCATTACCACCATTAGAAACAATAGTTCTTGTACCCCATGAGGCTGAATTTTCAAAAGAACCAACTACATATACATTTCCTGAAGCATCTGTTGTTACACCACCACCAGCATCTTTATTAGAACCACCAGCTTTAACTGGCCAAGATTTTGAAGTTCTAAAGATTCCTCTGTAAGGATTGGTATTATATTTTACGATTGCTCCGTTTTGGTTGTATTCATATATAGCAAAGTGGTATTCAACATCAGGCTCTAAGTTTTGTACATTTACAAAACCCTGACTAGTTGAAGAATAAACCGAATAATTTCCTACTCCTAATTGAGTTCCGGTGCCAAAAGAATTTTGTGGCGTATAAATATTATTATCAGTTGGAATGATTGAAACAGGAGCTTCTTTTTTCATAACAACCAAACTATGAGTTCCATTTCCACCAGCCCAATTTAAATTAGCATCTTCCTGGCTTACAACTGAATTATGTGAAGTTGGAATAATACTTGGAGCAAATATTTGAGGTAAGGTAGTAAATGTTGCAATTGGACGGGGATTAGTTAAATATGCTAATTGTCCTGTACCATTAAAACCACCACCATTTACTTCACATACTGCTACACGGTAAATTGAATTTGGTTGTAAACTAGAAATTGCAACAGAGTTTCCAGTGCCTAAATAAACCACTTGGCTAGTGTAGTTAATACCAGAAACATTATAATTTACAAAACCTCCGGTAATAGTGCTTGATAAGCTTGGCATTGGTAAATATGAAGTTCCATTTACTAAATTAATTGCTGAAGTTCCAAATGAAGGACTATTTGCAACTTTTGAAACAAGAACAATTGAACGACCACCATTACCTCTAACCCAATTTATGTCTGCTGAATTTATTGAAGGAGTCACATTAATTGCAGAAGATGGAAGTGTTGGAGTTGCTGCAAAACTAGTTGTATTAACTATTGTATTCGTAGTATTTGAGTTTAAATACCTAGCACTTACACCATTTCCATTGTATTCAATTATTCTAACATAATAGGTTGAACCTGGTATCAAATTAGAGGCTACTTGCGATAATGAAGCGCTTGAGTTAACAATAATAGTTCCATCAGAAGATGTACTGTTTGAAAAATATGAATTGCCATTAACAGGAGTAAAAGTAATAGGACTGTTCCTTTTGATTAAAAACAATCTGCTATCTCCATTTCCATTGCTCCAGCTAAAAGAAGCTGAATTGGTATTAATCGAATTTAAAACCAAATTACTAGAGGTAATTGTTGGTGTAGTATAATCTAAAGTTGAAGCCGAACCAGATGGTGTAGCAGTTAATCTATAAGTTCTAACCCAAGAGTTTTCATTGTATTCTATTACACGAAAGCCATATAAACTATTAATCCATAAATTATTTATTGTACATGATTGTCCATCTCCATCATAAACTACATAGGTTCCATTACCCAAATTTGTACCATTACCAAAAGATGCATTTCCTAAAACACCAGCTGGCAATGATGTTGGTGCTGTTGGAATTCCTCCCTTTTTAGCCAATACAATTCTTTTTGTTCCATTACCCTTAGTCCAATTTATTGTAATAGAGTTTATTGTTGATTGAAAACTCAAATTGCTTGCAGAAACACTAGGTGCACTTGGAGCAGTTGGATTCTGTGCTACAAATGAAACTAATTTATAACCTGCTTGACCGCCCTTTGAAAAATAAACAGTTCCTAACACCTTGTTATTTGAGGCAGTATAAGATAATAATTTAAAATCCCATCCAAAAGCAGCGGCCTGACTCACTGGACTCACGGAATAATAAGAAGAATTAATAGGTGTGTTTGTTCCAATAAATAATGATTTAAACCAACTTCCATTATTGATATCAGTTACAAATTGATTTGAACTTGTTGGAATTATGGACCTTACTGCAGTAAAACTTTGAAAATTCGTAGGCCTATAAATAGCTTTCATTAATAAGTTTGATTGGTCATACTGATAGTATATACTTCCATCACCTAAATATAAATCACCATATACAATACTCAAATCTCTAATGTTATTGTGACTCATAGAAGTATTTGGAGTAGCTAATAAAAATTTTGTACTTACAGCTATTGATAAGTTTGTTTTTTGCAATCTAGCCAAATTGTTCAGGTAATCTGTTGCAATGATGGAATTAAACGAACCTCCAACAAAAACATGGTTAGTACCAATAGCAATAGTAGTTACAGGACCTGAAAAATTTACTGAAGGCAAAACTGTGTTGTTAGCAGTATTAATTGCCGCAAATCTTTGTCTAGTTAAATTTTGACTGCTAATTCCAAGAGTTATAAATTCTCCACCTAAGTATAGGTTATTTCCATCAGCCTTTAAAACATTTATTGAGCTACTCAAAGAAGCAGCGGTTTGGAAAAAATTTAAATCAATTGCACCGGTAGTTTTAGATATCTTTAGTAAATTATTTCTTCCTCCAAAACTATTAGATAAAAATCTACCTCCTAAATAAATATTAGTACCAATATTTGCAATTGATTTTATAGAAAGTGAAGCACTTGTTCTATATAAATATGTAGGATTTAAGGTATTTAATATTTGTCCTGTATTCGTAAAAACTGCTAAATGCGGGCATCTAATACCTCCAGCAAATAGAAAAATTCCACCAAAAATTAACTTATTGTTTGATAAAAAACTTGTACTTACAGCGCCAGAAAATCCATTTGTATAAGCTGCATTAAAAGTAAATCCGCCTGTACTTGTCAAATCATAACATGCAGTATAACGAGTTGCGGGGTCAGTAGTACTATTAATGCTGCTAAAAGCACCTGAAATTGTTATTAAACAATTATTAGTTCCTCTTGAAGCAAAAGTAATATTTCCAACTCCTCCATTTGGATTCACATTATATGCTGTAGATGAATATGCTTGTCCTCCCGGAGATAATACTGTAAAAAAACTTCTTGAAACACCACCCGCACTTGAAAAATTTCCTCCAACTAAAATATAATTGGCAAAAGGAATTGCTAGGGCCAATACTTCTCCATTTACTGCTGGTAAAAAATTTGAATTTAAAGTACCTGATTGCAAATTAACTGATATTAATTTAGTTAAAGCAGGATTACTTGTTAAAGTGAAATTACCCCCTAAAAACAAAGCTGGATTTGCACCAGGAGAAATTGCCATTGTATGAACTACTCCTCCGGTTTGAAACGAAAGATTAAAACTTGTTACCTGTAAAGTAGATGAGTTTGCATTTACACTGTAAGCACAAAAATTAGTTCTACCAGTAGAACTTCCATTCGAGTTGAGTAAAGTATAACTACCGGCAATAAAAAGTAAACTATTATGATAAAGAACTTCATTTATTGATCCTGAAATATTAGGAGCAAAATGTGTTTTTAGTGAACCATTTGAAGGAGTTACCATAACAATACCATTTCTGGTACTTCCTGCTACGGAATTAAAATTCCCAATAATTACTAAACCATTAGCAGAATAAGCTAAACTTTTAGCTGAGCCCCCTAATTTCGTATCAATTGCTGCATTAAAATTGGGATCTACCTGACCAGAAGCCAAGATGTGTGCCACATAATTTCTATTTAATGAGCCAACTTGAGTAAAATTACCAGCTATAAAAAAACCGGTTGAACCATCTGAAACAATTTTGTTAACCTGTCCATTTATGTCAGGAATACTGTTTTTAATTAAGGCTCCGCTTGTTGTATTTAATGCAGCAAAACCAGCAGAAGAGGTGTCTCCAAATGCCTTGAAATCACCAGCTACATACATTCTGTTTGCTGAAACATCATGGTAAGTGGAATTAATTTCACCGTCCGCAACATTGTAGGTATCAAAACCAAATTGGGCGTTAACTCGCCCAATTATTCCAATCCCAATAAGTAATAAGAGTAATATTCTTTTCATATTTTTAATTTAATTCATTTATAGGAATGATAGTTTCCGAAATTAGCGTTTTATTTTCTAAAATGTGAACTACCAATGATTTTAATCCAGCCAATTCCTGAAGAATTTCACCACTAAAATAGTTGTTTAATTTGGAAGACCTAACTCTTTCAAATTCAACAATTAAGGTTTCTGACTCTTTTCTTTGTTTTGAAAAATGTAACATCATATGGTCTCTAAGAAAACCATCTATTACTTCTAAACTTAATAAATCTACTTTGCTGGTTTTCGACCACAAAACATAAGGTTTGTTTAAAGAAACCTGTTCGTTTGCTGATTTAGCTTGGGTAGAAACTTGGGTGGTTTTAGTAATTGTTGTTTTCATATTTGGAACATTTAAATGTACTTAATACTTTATTAATTAAATATCAGATATACCGCAATTTATAGCAAAAAAACTGCTGTCCAAACACCAAAACCCGCTTTTACTTACCACTTAATAAGTAAAAAGGCCCGTCTGTATGAGACGAGCCTTTTTTATACATTTAAAGTAGGTTTTTACTTCAAAACTTCTCTTGAAATAACAATTCTTTGTACCTCACTAGTTCCTTCATAAATCTGAGTGATTTTCGCATCACGCATTAATCTTTCTACATGGTATTCTTTAACGTATCCATAACCACCATGCACTTGAACGGCTTCGGTTGTTACCCACATTGCTGTTTCAGAAGCGAAAACTTTCGCCATAGAACTAACTAATGCATAATCCTGATGTGTATCTTTTAAATAAGCCGCTTTTAAACACAATAATCTAGCTGCTTCAATTTGAGTTGCCATATCAGCCAATTTAAACTGAATAGCTTGGTGATGCATGATTTCTTTACCGAATGCTTTACGTTCTTTAGCATATTTTACTGCCAATTCGTAAGCACCACTAGCAATACCTAATGCTTGTGAAGCAATACCAATTCTACCTCCGGCCAAAACTTTCATCGCGAATTTGAAACCAAATCCATCTTCACCGATTCTGTTTTCTTTTGGAACTTTTACATCCTGAAACATAATACTATGTGTATCACTACCACGGATACCCATTTTATCTTCCTTTTTACCAACTACAACACCTTCCCAACCCTTTTCAACAATAAAAGCATTGATACCTTTATGTCCTTTATCTACATGAGTTTGTGCAATTACTAAATAATAGGTACCTGAATTTCCATTGGTAATCCAGTTTTTGGTTCCATTCATTAAATAATGGTCACCCATATCAATAGCAGTTGTTCTTTGAGAAGTTGCATCACTACCAGCTTCAGGTTCAGATAACAAAAATGCACCATGGCATTTTCCTGAAGCCATTGGAACCAAGTACTTTTGTTTTTGTTCTTCAGTACCATATTCCTCTAAACCCCAACAAACCAATGAATTATTCACAGAAACAACAACAGAAGCTGATGCATCAACCTTTGATAATTCTTCCATAGCTAATACATAAGAAATGGTATCCATTCCACTTCCTCCATATTTTGGATCAACCATCATACCTAAAAACCCTAATTCACCTAATTTCTTAATTTGTTCGTAAGGGAATTCTTGGTTGTTATCTCTTTCAATAACACCCGGTAATAATTCGGTTTGAGCAAAATCTCTTGCAGCTTGTTGAACATTCAAATGTTCCTCTGTTAAATCAAAATTCATAATTGGTAGGTTTACAATGCGAATATATCTTTTTTTTGAATTGATGAAGTTAATCTAAAAAGATTTACCTCAAAAAGCCAATTTTATCTTTTTCTCTATAGCTGAAGTAGAATAACCCGGAATAAAATCAATTGTTCTTACTTCTCCGTTTTTTGACATTACCACATCATATCCAACAATGTCTTCAGGTTTATAATCACTTCCCTTTACTAAAACATCAGGCTGAACTAGTTTAATTAGTTCATAAGGAGTTTCTTCTCCAAATAAAACAACAGCATCTACAAAACCCAAAGATGCAATTACCTGTAAACGAGAACTTTCATCCTGAATGGGGCGATGTGGGCCCTTTAATTTACTAACAGATTCATCGGTATTTAAGCCCAAAACCAATTTGGTTCCTAAATCGGAAGCTTTTGCTAAATAATCAACGTGGCCTTTATGTAATAAATCGAAACATCCATTTGTAAAAACAATTTTCTCCCCGGTCATTTCCCACTCAACCAATTGTTTTTTAAGAGATTCATTGGTATGAATTTTATTTTGAACCTGATTAAACTTGTTCATGAACTGTATTTTTCTTTTTTAAAAAAACGATGAAAGAAGCTATTAATCCGAATGCAATTAAAAAAACCATTTGTGTCCCATGCACCAATGTTGCATAGGCAATACCATCTTCTTTTTGAACTCCAAATAAAAGAAGGGATTGCATAACGAAAAAGTGATAGGTTCCGGCTCCAGCTCCAGGAGCTGGTAAAACAACACCAATTGTACCTATTGCAAAAACAGTTAAACAATCAACAAAACTTAAACTAGCTGTTGATTCCAAAGCAAAAAGGCAGAAATACATCATAAATATGTATCCAACCCAAATAAGAATTGATAGGATTACAAATAAAATTGGGTTTTTAACATCTTTAATACTTAGCAAGCCTTCACCAAATCCTTTTAAAAGCAGTATAAATCTTTGAACCAAAGGAAATCCCGAAATTCTTTTTCTAAAAAAATAAATTGCAGCAAGTCCTGCAACTAAAACACCAAGTATCACAAATTTTAATGTACCAAACGAAGCTGATTGCTGATTTACACCTGAATAAGATTCTACAAACTGCTTTATCAAATCGATTTGTAAAACAACAATTACAAGAAGAATAATCAATAGAATAAACATGTCTACAACTCTTTCGGTAACAACAGAACCTAATGACTTCTCCATTGGAATTCCATCAGTTTTGGATAGAGCTGCGCATCTTGAAACTTCGCCTGCTCGTGGAATGAAATAATTTACCAAGTATCCAATTAAAACTGCATAAATGCTATTTTTTGTACTGATTTTATAATTCAAAGCATCATACAACATCGTGGCTCTATATGCTCTAAACCAGTGACTTAGAAGAGAAATACTCATTCCTAAAGTGAGCCAATAAGGATTAGCTGATTTTATTCTTTGCAATTGATCTGACCAATCAATTCCATTAAAAACATAAAACAAAAATACTCCGCCAATTCCGAGGATAATGGCATATTGAATTATATTTTTTACTGATTTACTCAAGCAGGTAATTGGTTGTTGTGGTCGGGATAAATAGCAATTGGCGTATATTTTTTTGCCTCTTCAAATTCCATCAAACCATAAGAAATAATGATAACATGGTCTCCGGTAGCCGCTTTTCTAGCAGCTGGCCCATTTAAACAAATCGTACCGCTTCCTCTTTCACCTTTTATTATATATGTTTCGATTCTTTCACCATTATTGATATTAACAACCTGAACCTTTTCATATTCAATCATATTTGCTGCATCCAAAAGATTTTCATCAATTGTGATGCTTCCAACATAATGGAGTTCGGTTTGCGTTACTTTAGCGCGATGAATTTTTGATTTTAAAAGCTGTATTTGCATACTATATAGGTAAGGCTTATGCCTTATTAAAGCACAAAGCTAATTGAAAAAGCCTAAAGACCAAAAAAATCCGTAGTTTCAAACCCAATCTAACAAACATTAGAAAAGCTTGTCATAAGTTTGTCATAAGGAAGCAAGATGACCTTTGTCATTTTTATGCCTAACGCCTATCAACTTTCTTTGTACCCACAAAAATCAACAAATGAAGAAATTATTACTCGCCTTATTCATTCTACCAACCTTTTTAAATGCTCAAGAAATTTCTGATAGTGTTACAATGCTACCTAGAAATGTATTAGATGTTTATTACAATATTGAAAAAGGAACAAAAGATACTGTAAGAACAAACAACTGGCATTTGGCTTTTGCAACAAGAAAAGCTCAGCCTCCGTTTAAAACAATGCAAGCTGCAACTATTAGAATTAATGAAGGTTCAGGTGTTGAGTTATTTAAATCGTCTTTTACTTCAAGCGAATGGAATGATTTTGATACCGCGCAATGGATGAGCTGGCCAACTTTCTTCAATAGTGATAGTAGCTGGGATATTGGCGCATTTAACCAACAAAGAAATCTTTCGAACCCATTTGATTATGGTTGGGGCCAATATGATATGAACAGCAGGGATGTATTGGGTAACAAAATCTGGTTATTGGCAATAACTACTTCTCCAAATCCTTCAGCACCAAAATCTTTAAAAAAGTTAATGATATCGAAAATTGTTTATGATACACAATGGGTATTCACAATTTCTAACATTAATGGAACAGATAGCAATACTGTAACAATCAATAAATCAAACTTTAACAATAAATTATTTGCTTACTATAATGTATTTTCAAAACAAGTAATTGATAGAGAACCAGCTTTAAATAGCTGGGATTTATTATTTACCAAATACAAAACGCTTGTTACATTATTTGGTCAAACTTTGATGTATCCAGTTATGGGAGTGTTAAACCATCCAATGATGCAAAGTGCCAAAATAATGTCACCAGGAGCTGATACCCTAAAAATTGGAGGAGCTAATGATAGTTTATACTTTAATTCAAAAATTGCAAATATTGGTTGGGATTGGAAAGTAATTACTACAACTCCTGGAGCTTGGCCTGTTAAAGATAGTTTAGCTTATTTCACTAAAAAGGCCAATGATGGTAACTATGCGAGATTGGTGTTTACAGGCTATTTCTCAGATCCAACTAAACAATTTATCAATTTCAATCTTTTAAAATACAGATTGTTGCCGATTGGAAACTCAGAATTCAATTCAGCATTTAGTTCTGTAAATATTTTCCCTAACCCAAGTTCTGGTTTAACTACAATTAACTTTGAATTGAAAAACCCAAGTCAATCTGTACAAATTTTAATTACAGATATGAGTGGAAAAGTGATTTCAAATCAAACAACAAACCCAATGAATTTAACCAGTGGTTTTGATTTAGACTTATCAGGATTAAATTCAGGAATATATTTTGTTAACTTACAAGCAGAAGGCTCAGTTTATACTGCGAAATTATTAGTAAACTAATTGTTTTTCGGATATAAATATAAAACAGAATTTGTAAGTATCATTTTCGTGATGCTTACAAATTTTGTGTGCTTTAATACCGATGCTCAGCCAACAAAACAAACTGCAAAAGACAAAAGATTTAATCTCGATGAGCTTATTGTAACCGGTCAATATGAAGAAACTAGTCTGAACAAATCGGTTTATAAAGTAAAAATCATTGATAGCAAAAGAATTCAATCTCAAGGTGCATTTAACCTCCAACAAGTTTTATCAAACGAGCTGAATGTTAGAATTATACAAGACCCAATGTTAGGTTCAAGTATAAAATTACAAGGCGTTGGAGGTAATAATATTAAAATTCTTATTGATGGTGTTCCTGTAACCGGTCGTGAATCTGGGAATATTGATTTGACACAAATCAATATGAACAATATAGAACGTATTGAGCTTATAGAAGGACCAATGAGTGTAAGTTTTGGAACAGATGCTTTGGGTGGTGTAATTAATATCATCACTAAAAAGCCAACAGAAAATGAAAGACAAATTTTTCTTAGCACTTATTATGAATCTATTGGGCAGTACAATGCCGATGCCGGAGCCAAATTTTCTGGCTCTAAACTAAGTAGTCAAATTGGTTTTGGAAGAAACTTCTTTGCTGGTTATTCAGAAGATCCAAATTCAAGAACCAAATTATGGAAACCAAGAACTCAATATAATGGGAATTTCGAATTGAGTTATAAAATTCCTAAAGGAACAATTAGGTGGAACAATATTGCATTTACAGAAAAAATGACCAATAAAGGTGAAGCTGAAATTGACTGGACCAAAGCAACTGCTCAGGATAAATATTTTTTAACTGATAGATATAGCTCAACTGTATTTTTTGATTTCAAACCAGAAAAAAAGAGAAACTTAAATTTAATATTATCTTATAACTTTTACAGGCGTATGCTACAATCTTATTTAAAAGATTTAGTAAGTCTGGAAGAAAAAGTGATACCATCTGCAGAAGCACAAGACACAACTAGCTTCCATAATATGATGAGCAGAGGAACCTATTCTAATACATTTTTGACACCAAAAATAGCTTATCAATTAGGTTATGAATTGAATCATGAATTAGCTATAGGTTCAAAATTAGCAGAAACAAAAAACATGGGAGAATACAGTGGTTTTATGAGTTTTGAAATAAAAGCAACACCACGATTAGTAATTAGACCAGCATTTAGAGTTAGCTACCATACAATTTACAAAGCACCTTTAATTCCATCCTTCAATTTAAAATATGATATCAACTCAAACTTTGTAATCAGAGCAAGTTATGGAAGGGGTTTTAGAACGCCGGGTATGAAAGAATTGTTTTTACAATTTGCCGATTTAAACCACAATATTCAAGGTAATGTTGATTTAGTTCCGGAAAAATCACACAATACTCAAATATTCTTTTGCTTCGACCACAAAGCAGAAAATAGAGTGTTTAGATTTGAACCATCTATATTTTATAACCAAATTTCAGACATGATTGGTTTAGCCCGGTTTGGAGCTGGTAATAATACCGGATTTAAATATTTCAACCTCAACTCTTATAAAGGAATAGGCTTTAATATCAATACAGAATACAGAAGACCCAATTATTCGGTATCATTAGGGTATGCCTACACGGGTAATAAAAACGAATTTGGCCAAAATACTATTGAAAGTAAATTCTATTTTAACAATGAAGGTCGTGTTAATTTCACTTATACATTTTGCAAAGAAAATTTATCATTAAACCTGTTTTGTAAAATTAATGGCAAATTCCAGAGTTATCAGTTTATTCCTGAAACCAATTCGACGATTCTAACGTATATGAATCCATATACTATTTTCGATATCAGTGCAACAAAGTCGTTTAAAAAACAGAAAATTCAATTAAGTTGTGGTTTGAAAAACTTAACGAATTTAAAAAACGTAAATGCAAGTTTTGCAAGTGGACCGCATAATTCAATGAGCAATTCTGCAATGATGGGCATGGGAAGAAGTATATTTGTAAGCTTACGTTTTAATTTTAACAAACAGAATTCTTGAAAAGACCAATTACATATTATTCAAATCCACTGATTCTACTTTTGCTGGTAACAAGTTTTTTGGCCTGTGAAAAAGCAGAAAAGCCTGTTAAACTTCCTCCAAAACCTGCAGGAGATTTAAGGGTAATTCAATTGGATTTGGGTGAAAATTATGAGTCACAAGTATTCTTAAACATTTTTGATTCAATTCCACTTAAAACTTCAGTTAAATGCAGCGATTGGGATTTAGCTTTTGAATCAAAATCTTTTGGATTTAGAATCACCATGAATGGCGGTGCTGGTGTTTTAATTGCTAATTCAGGTAAAACAAGGTTTGAAAGAGTAAATGATCCAGAATATTTACATTATAGATGGGACGAGGCTAGCGGTGGTGACTCAATTTCTTTAATAAGCTGGTGTGATAAAAACATGATGAGTAAGGATTCTGTTTATGTTATTGACAGAGGAATTCTAAAACAAGATCCATATAGATTTTATCAATTTAAAATATTAGGAGTAACACCTTACTCCTATTTCATAGAAATCTGTGATATCAAAGGAAAAAACATTAAACAAATTGAAGTTCCGAAAAACCCATTAAAACAAAATACCTATTTTAGTTTTGGAGAAGGTAATCCAAAATTTTTAGATTTTGAACCTTACAAAAAAGACTGGCAGTTTTGTTTTCTGAGATACCGTTGGATTTATTACGAATTCAAACCTCCACTGCTATATACCGTTACAGGAATTTACATAAATAATGAAAATATTTCTGTTGCAGTTGATAGCACTCTACATTATGAAAACATTGGTTTTAAAGAAATTAGCAATTTAGATTTTCATACAAGAAGAGATATTATTGGATTCGACTGGAAAAATTACGATTTCATAAATGGAAGATATAAAACTAGAAATCACGTAAATTATATCATCAAAACAAAAGAACCTCAACCAAAATTCTTTAAATTAAGGTTTACTGATTTTTATTCTGTTGATGGTTTAAAAGGTTCTCCTAAATTTGAGATTTCAGAAATTCACCCATGAAGAAGTTTTTACTCGGAATAATTGTAGCCTTACCCCTATTTAGTTTTTCTCAGAACTCAACAAATCAGGAAGAACCACATCTTAAGAACTTAAAGCAACTTACATTTGGAGGCGATAATGCTGAAGCTTATTTTAGCTTCGATAGTAAAAAAATTACCTTCCAAAGTAATAACAAAAAATGGGGTCTTAAATGCGACCAAATTTTTATGATGGATTTAAAAAATCCGATTAAAGATAGCTTAGGAAAAACGCCTCTAATTTCAACCGGCTTAGGAAGAACTACTTGTTCTTATTATATGCCTGATAATAAACATATTCTTTTTGCATCAACACATTTAGCTGCAAAAGAATGTCCGGCAGACCCTCCACCATCAAAAAGATACCTTTGGGCAATTTATCCTGAATTTGATATTTTTATTAGTGATGAAAAAGGAAATATCGCCAAACAATTAACTACAGAACCAGGCTATGATGCTGAGGCAACTGTTAGCCCTAAAGGCGATAAAATTGTATTTACTTCAACAAGAAATGGTGACCTTGATTTGTACACCATGAATATTGATGGTTCTGATGTGAAACAAATTACTTTCGGACTTGGATATGATGGAGGTGCTTTCTTTTCACCTGATGGAAAAAAATTGGTATTCAGAGCCTCAAGACCAACAGGAGAAGAAGAAATTAAAGACTACAAAGAATTATTAGCAAAAGGATTGGTTGCTCCTACCAATATGGAAATTTATACTTGCAACATTGATGGTTCTGAACTCAAAAAAATTACTTCATTAGGTAAAGCAAATTGGGCTCCGTTTTACCATCCTTCTGGTAAGAAAATCATTTTTTCATCTAATCATCATTCTGCAAAAGGATACGATTTTCAACTCTTCATGATTAATGAAGATGGTTCAAACCTTGAAAGAATTACTAATAACAGCTTATTTAATGCATTTCCAATGTTTTCTCCAGATGGAAAAAAGCTGATTTTCTCTTCAAACAGAAACAATGGCGGTACCAGAGATACCAACTTGTTTATTGCTGAATGGAAAGATTAATTTGTTGAATTTAACTCTTTAATGAAGCAATTCTTTTCTGAATATTTTTCCTTCAAAGTTTTCAATTTCTAGAATATAAATTCCTTGAGCCAATCCTGATAAATCAAGACTTAAAACCTCTTCATTTCCATAAGGAGTTATTCGAATTTCAGCGCCAGTAATGTCAAATATTCTGAGATTTTTAATTCTTTTGTTTATATCTCTGTTTCTCACAAAAACCAATTCACTTGCAGGATTTGGGAAAACCAGCCAAGAACTTTTTTCTAATTCATCTAAAGAACTTGCTGAACTAATCGTAAATTTCCATTGCTGTGGATTTGTAAAACCGGCAAAAGAATTCCCACTTAAATCTAAAATACAAGTAGAAGGAATGAGCACATAAACCTGAGCAGCATTAGCAAAACTTTGTCCAAGAATTTCAATTGAATTACCATTCACTACTATTTTTCCTAGGTGGTTTGATACATCAATTGAAGTTTTAAGGGAATTATTTTCATAAATAGAAATAAAACCTGTTCCTAATTTAATAGATTCAGTGAAATTCAATTTTAATATTGGCTGATTGATAACACTTGTTGAATTATTAACAGGCAAACTCGAAACCAAGCTTGGTGCAATTAAATCAGGCTGTGCAAGAGCGGTTTTATAGTCCTGTGAATTGTTATTGTCCCAAGTACCATTACCGTTATTAAAAGCTGCTGAAAAATTGATTTTAGCTACTAAAGGAACTGCAACTGTGGCAACCCAAACATTTCCTTGTTTAGTCATGTTGATATCGTTGATTCCACCTACAGTCCAATTGTCGAAACTATAGTGCATTACGATTTGTGAATTGCTAGCCAATGTTCCATTATAAGTTACAGTTAAAGATTGTCCTGCTATTGGATTCAAAGGAGAGTAAGTTACACCTCCACCAGTATTTCCTCCATTTCCATTGCTATTCGATTGAAAAAATCCTTCACCTAAAGCCCCAATGATACCAGGACCATTTAGCACATAAACACCTGCACTTGATGATGAAACAGTAAAACTTAAAGTGCCATTAGAAACTGTTATGGTATTACCAGTAACTGCATCTTTATAAACACCATTGGTTAAACCGCTGAAATTAAAGCTTGCTGAACCATCTTTTGCTAAACCAACAGCACACTCACTGCTGCCAAACTTTCTTACAAATCCAACTGCATTTCCAGCATTCGAACCATCCCAACGCCAAGTACCTTTTTGCAAAGCAGGAATGGCTTTTCTCATAGCATTTAATTTTCTAATATGTTTGTAAATTACATGGTTTGGAGCATTCGCAAACTGTGAACCAAAATAAGCTCTACCAGTTAAATCAATAGAATTATTGATATCGTTGGCACTATGAATATCAGCATATGCTCCCTTCATAAACTGAACCTCAGTTCCATAATAAACGCAAGGTAATCCTCGCCAAGTAAACATAAAATTCAAAGCTGCTGCAAGGTTTTCTGCACTACCATCGTACCTTCTATTCCAATCATTATTCGGACCAAAATCATGGTTATCCAAAAACATCACATTTGAGCCAGGATCGGCATACAAATTGTCATATCTTGAAGCTGCTTTAACTCCCGAAAAGCCCTCTCCTTTTCCAAATAAATGAAAGGTTCCCATTGCAAAAAAATCAAGAACTGCTATTCCAGAATTTGCAGAAGATCCTGTATTTCCTCTCCAAGTATACCAATGCGGATTGATTTGTTCGATTTGATGTAATTCGTGCCTTTTCTGAGCTACTTCTCCAAACACCATTAAATTGGGATTAATTTGCTTGAATCTATCTACAAAATACAATACATCACGTTTAGGCATGTGTTTCACAGCATCTAAACGCATACCATCTATACCCATATCAACAAAAGTTTTATAGGCATTGAATAAATAATTTCGAACGCTGTCTCCAGATGTCAATAAATCTGGCGTATCTCCTGCTAATGCTCTATAATATAAATTAGTTGTATCATCAAAACCTTGTGCAAAACCATTTCCCGATTTATTAAACCAAAGAGCATCGCTGGTATTCACATAACTTTCCATGGAAGGCCAATTGTGTGCAGCCAAATTTGAATTGTAAGGAGCTGGCATTTTAGCAAGATTGGCCCTGCTCCATAGTTTTCCATCATCTGGATTGGGAGTCATACCATCATAAACCCAATTAGGATTATCAGGCAGAGTTTGTCCGTTTGATTTCTTACCCCAAGGCTGATTAGGATCTGTATTGTACTTGATTTCAGCTTTACCTTTTATTCCAAATCTTCCTGCATGGTTAAGAACTACATCAAGAAAAATTTTTAAACCCTTTGCATGTGCTGAATCAATTAAGTTTTTGAAAGTGTAACCAGGCGATTCCAAACGTGGATCTACTTTAGTAAAATCCCAAGCATGGTAACCATGGTAATCTAAAGGACTTCTATTTTGCACAATTGGAGTTATCCAAATGGCAGTAAAACCCATGTCTTTTATGTAATCTAACTTTTTAACAAGGCCTTTAAAATCGCCTCTCCAGGTTACGTCATTTGGATCGGTAACATTATTTCCTGAGTTTGGATAATAAGAACACCATTCTGAAGGCCTGTTGTTAGTAAAAAAAAAAAAAAAAAAACGTGTAGTCATTAAAAAATAAATACTTTCTTCTTTGATGTTCTGCGATTTGGCAATTTGAAATGCAGAAATCAACAAATAAACCAATAAGAAACGGACGAAACTCTTCATGAGTACAATTTAATAAAGTTTGAATAAAAAGCGCTAAATAAAATTAAAATCTGACAATCAAAACCCTTTCAGTTTGTGCTTGTTGGGTTAGTATGAGAAAATATTTAATAGCAGTGATTCTTGGAACTTTTTTCGCTTGCCAATCAAAAGTAAATCAACCATTACCTGTGGTGGAGAAGCTTGATATCAAAAAATACCTTGGAACTTGGTTTGAAATTGCTAGGAAGCCAAATTTTTTCGAAAAAGGTTTATCATGCATTACAGCTACTTATACATTAAAAGAGAATGGAAAAATTGATGTTTTAAACAAAGGCCATAACGGTTCTAAATTTAAAATTGCTTCTGGAACCGCTAAAATTCCTGATATGAATGAACCTGCTAAATTAAAAGTAAGTTTCTTCGGCCCCTTTTATGCTGATTATCAAGTATTAGAATTAGATAGTAATTACCAATATGCACTTGTTGGTGAACCTAGCAGAGAATATTTATGGATTTTAAGCAGAAAACCCTTACTTGAACAATCGATAATTGACAATCTAATTAACAAAGCCCAATCACTTGGATATGATACCAAAGACCTAATTTTTCCTGATAATTCCTGCAAATTTTAATCGAGAAACCCTAAAAATAAATTTTGGTCAAAAGTTCGCTTGTAACTTAAAAATCTATTCAACAGATTAAACCAATAGTTTAGAAAAGAAAACCCTAAAATTAAATTATTTTCGAAACCCACTTTTAAAAAGTGAAAACAAAACATGGCCGTAAAAGCAAAAACTGAAATTCCTGTTGAACCTGAAGAATATATTGAAGTATTAGGCGCTAGGGAGCATAATTTAAAAAACATCGATGTTAAAATTCCAAGAAACAAACTGGTTACTATTACCGGCTTGAGTGGAAGTGGAAAATCATCGTTGGCATTTGATACCATTTTTGCTGAAGGACAAAGAAGGTATATGGAAAGCTTTTCGGCCTACGCCCGCCAATTTATCGGCAATATGGAAAGACCTGATGTAGATAAAATCAATGGATTGTCGCCAGTAATTTCAATTGAACAAAAAACAGTCAATAAAAACCCAAGGTCTACTGTTGGAACCATTACCGAAATTTACGATTTTATGCGTTTATTATTTGCACGTGTGGCAGATGCATATAGTCATGTAAGTGGTGAAAAAATGATTAAAATGACTGAAGAGCAAATCATTGCCTCAATCATTCAACAATTTGAACAACAAAAAATAGCCATTCTTGCACCATTAATTAAAGGTAGAAAAGGTCATTACAGAGAGCTGTTTGAACAAATCAGAAAACAAGGATATACAAAAGTTAGAATTGATGGAGCAATAATAGATATCACTCCGAAAATGCAGGTTGACAGATACAAAATTCATGATATTGAAGTATTAATCGATCGCATTGAACCTAAAAAAGATGCCCGTTTCAGAATTCAGGAAAGTGTAAAAAGCGCTTTGAAAACAGGTAAAGGCACTTTGGTTTTGGTAAACCTTGATTCAAATAAAGCTTTTCATTTTTCGAAATTTTTAATGGATCCTGTTTCAGGAATCAGTTATGATGAACCTCAACCTAATACTTTCTCCTTCAATTCTCCTTATGGGGCTTGTAAAACCTGTGATGGTTTAGGTGTAAAAAGTATTATAGATGAGAATGCAATCATTCCCGATAAAAAATTATCAATCAACAAAGGAGCAATTACTCCTTTAGGAGAAGCAAGAGATAATTGGACATTTTTACAATTAAGAGAATTAGGTAAAAAACATAAATTCAGCTTTGCAGACCCCATTGAAAAAATATCAAGAGAAGCACTTGATATCATCTTTTATGGCTCAGAAGAACCATTGGTAATTCCCTATCAATATAGTTCTGGATATACTCAAAATTATACTGCAAATTGGGAAGGTTTAGTGCCATTTATTACCCGACATTACCATGAAAAAAGTGCTGATTCGGTTTTTAAATGGGCTGAAGAATTCATGCAAATTCAGGATTGTCCTGAATGTCATGGAGCGAGGTTAAAACAAGAAGCACTTCATTATAAAATTGGAGGTTTGAATATCTCGCAGATAGCTTCAATGGAGCTAAAAGCATTGGCTGAATGGTTTGATCATATTGAAGATTATTTAGATGAACGCCAAAAAATTATAGCTGCAGAAATCTTAAAAGAAATTCGAGGAAGAATTGGATTTTTATTGGGTGTTGGAATTGATTACCTGAGTTTACATTCTCCTTCTAAAACTTTAAGTGGTGGTGAAGCTCAAAGAATAAGACTTGCAACTCAAATTGGTTCTCAACTTACTGGTGTTTTGTATATTCTTGATGAACCAAGCATTGGATTACACCAAAGAGATAATATGCGTTTGATTGATTCTCTAAAACAATTAAGAGATGTTGGAAATAGTGTAATTGTAGTTGAGCATGACAAAGATATGATGGCAGAAAGCGATTATATTCTTGACATGGGACATGGCGCAGGTGTGCATGGTGGACATATTGCAGCAGCTGGAAATCTTGCCGAAATCATGAAACAAGATTCGATGACAGCCGATTACTTAAATGGAAAAAGAAAAATCGAAATTCCAGCTGGAAGAAGGAAAGGAAACGGGAAGAAATTAGTCATAAAAGGAGCTTCTGGTAATAACCTAAAAAATGTAACAGCAGAATTTCCTTTAGGAACATTTATATGTGTAAGTGGTGTGAGTGGAAGTGGAAAATCGAGTTTAATTAACGAAACCCTCTACCCTATTTTACGCCAGCATTTTTATAACTCACATCAAAAACCACTTGCATACAAAGATTTAAAAGGATTGGATTTAATTGACAAAGTAATTGATATAGATCAAAGTCCGATTGGAAGAACACCAAGAAGTAATCCTGCCACTTATGTGGAGGTTTTTGCTGATATCAGAAACTTATTTTCAAGTTTACCTGAAGCAAAAATTCGGGGTTACAAACCAGGTCGCTTTTCGTTTAATGTAAAAGGTGGAAGATGTGAAACTTGTCAGGGTGGTGGCATGAGAAGCATTGAAATGAATTTCCTGCCTGATGTTTATGTTAAATGCGAAACATGCAATGGCAAACGCTATAACAGAGAAACCTTAGAAGTAAGATATAAAGGCAAAAGCATCAATGATGTATTGGATATGTCGATTGAAGAAGCGGTGAAGTTCTTCGAAAATACACCTCAAATTCTTAGAAAAATATCGGCATTAAATGATGTTGGTTTGGGTTATATCACACTGGGTCAACCTTCAACAACATTAAGTGGTGGTGAAGCACAAAGGGTTAAATTAGCAACTGAACTCAGCAAAAGAGATACCGGAAATACTTTTTATATTTTAGATGAACCAACTACAGGTTTACATTTTGAAGATGTAAGAGTGCTATTGGATGTTCTACAAAAACTAGTGGAAAAAGGAAATACCGTTTTAGTAATTGAACACAATTTAGATGTCATCAAAGTAGCAGATTATATTATTGATATGGGACCAGAAGGTGGTAAATATGGAGGAGAAATTCTTTGTACCGGAACTCCTGAAGAAGTAGCAATTGTAGAAAAAAGTCATACTGGAAAATTTCTTATCAAAGAATTAGAATCCGCTTAAACATAAGCTAAGCCTTAGATTATCAGAATTATAAACAGCGACTTGGAAAACTATTTTTTAAGTCTCGGTTCGATTTAGCTATCTTTATTTTTTTGTATTATGCTGCAAAAGGTAAAAATTCTATTTCTGCTCCTCTTTTTATGCCTAGTTTCCGGCGATTTATTTGCCAGGAGGTATACTATTGAGCAATACATAGATTCGTTTGCACCTGTAGCCATGAACTTAAAAAAGAAAACAGGGATTCCTGCATCAGTAATTTTAGGAGTAGCTATTGTAGAATCAGGTTTTGGGAATAGTAAAAATTGTGTTCTTTTGAAAAACCATTTCGGCATTATTGGAAGAAACCAATTAAGGGCAAATGGAATACCTTATCGTTCTCATTACAAACAATATGAATCAGATTCTGCATCATATAGAGACTTTTGTAGAGTTGTTAGTTCAAAACATTATTATGCGAAACTTAAAAATAGAAGACCCGATGCTTTGTGGCTTAAACATATCAGCAGAACTTATGCTGCTGCAAGAAAAAAATGGGTAACAAGAATTTTGTTAGTAATTAAAAAATACCGATTAGACAGATACAATATATAAAAAAACATGTCTGCGTTGCCTAATTCCCGACCGTTCAAAATTATTCTTTATACGGTTTTAATTTTAAGTTTTTTATCCATTGTTAACCCCAAGTTTTTCTCTGAAGAGTTTGGCTTAAAACGCTTTGATTTATTTTCAGAACTGAAAGAAACATCACCTTTAGAAAGAGAGCATTTAGTTATTGAAACAAAATCTGATTCAACAAAAACCCATCAACAAAATAAAAAAGTAATTAGCTCTGAAAACGGAAATATCCTTTCAGAAGTAAACACCGAAAAACAATATAGCATTCAACAATTTGCCCGTAACCTAAAGGATTTAAAAAGAAAAAAAAGAAAGAAAATCAGGATTGGTTATTTTGGTGATTCTATGATTGAAGGTGATTTGATTACCTGCGATATAAGAGATGCATTACAAGATTATTTTGGAGGTAATGGAGTTGGTTTTGTTCCAATCACTTCTGTGGTTGCTGGATTCCGTCAAACTATAAAACATGAGTTTTCTAAAGACTGGAAAGAAATCAGTTTTCTTGATAAAAAAAGTAAAGTAGTTTTACCTTTTTCAGGGCATAATTTCTATGCAAATCACAATTCATGGGTAAAGTATCAAACTGTTAAATCAAAACATTTAAATAGCTTTCAAAACATTCATCTTTTGTTCGGAAAACCTCAAGAAAAGGATGCAGTTTTCCAAAATGAAATTCGATATTCATTGGAAGGCAATTCTGATTTTAACCAGATTCAAATCAACCCAAAAGAAAAAAGCAAAGAAATTAAACTGAATTTTAATACTGATAGTAAAACTCCCATTTATGGATGTGTTTTTGAAAGTGATTCCGGATTGATACTAGATAATTATTCTTTCAGAGGAATTTCAGGTTTAGAACTCAATAAAATGAGTATTGATTTTATAAAATCTATGCAGGAAAAAAGAAGTTTAGATTTGCTGGTTTTACACTATGGCCCTAATCTTTTATACAAGCCAGAAAACACTGATTTTAGCTGGTACAAAAAGAACATGAGTAAAACACTTCAGTACCTAAGAAAACAATTTCCAAATACTTGTATTTTGATGATAGGAAGTGCTGATAAAGCTTATAGAAAAAATGGAAAATATGTTACTGCACCAGGAGTAGCTGCATTAATTAAAGTTCAGAAAGAGCTAGCTTTTGAAAATGATTGTGCCTTTTTAAACCTTTATGAAACCATGGGTGGAGAAGGAACTATAACCCGCTGGGCAGAGAAAAAACCAATTTTAGCTTATAAAGATTATACCCATTTTAATAATAGTGGGGCTGCAAAAGTTGGCCGACTTATTACTCAATCCATCATGAAATCGTTTTATTCTCAATTTAAATAATTTTATAGTTTGTATAATTTATTTCTTATTTAAAAACTAAAAATCCCATTTTGGAACGAACTAAAAATACTTTTTAATTCATTATCAATTAATTACAAATTGGATTCATCTTTGTATAAATCTGTCAAAACCATCATCCCATGTATAAGAATCTTATCCTTTGTTTAACTTTTATTATCAGCTTAAGTTCATGTTTGCAAAAAGTTGAAAATAATCCTAAAACTACCAATAACAATCCTAGTAATATGAGTGATTTGGTAGTACCGGCTTCTTTTAATTATGAAACAACAAGACCTGTAGAAATTACAATCAATACATTAGCAAATAATGATGATGTATTAAGTGGAGTTCCAATTGAAGTATATTCAGCGCCAATTGAAAATGGAGGATTTGAATTAGGAAGAGGATTTACCGATACACAAGGTAAATTTATATCTACTATTGAGATTCCAACTGATGTTAAAGAAGTTTATGTTATAACGAAATATGTAGGATTGGTTTCGGATATACTAATGCCTATTTCTGGAAATAAAGCTGCACTTCAAATTGGAGGCAAAAATCCACAAATGATTAAAACTTATTTAAAAGATGGTAAACAAACAAATCAAATAAGTTTTGGAAAAGCATTTTCAAGAATATCTTACAGATTAGGTAGCTATACAAGCGGTATAAATGGAGGAGTTCCAAATTATCTTTCTTTACCAAATGACCAACTAAATGGGCAATTTTTAGCCAATGTAAATGCGTCGTTACCCGAACAAAGGCCTGTTACAGTTTATCATTCGCAATACCTAGCAAGTGGTTTACAAAGGGACTTAAAATTTACTGCACTTTGTGATGTATGGATTACATTTGTTAGCGGCATAACTGGCAATAGAAACAGCTTACTTTTCTATAAATACAAAACTTCAAATCCCCCTACATCTGTTGCTGCAATTGATTCTTTAATAGCAGTGTTTCCGAATGCGCGTTTCCTTAACAACGGTGGAGGTTTAAGCTCTGGAAACAAAGTATATCTTGGCAGAGTTGGAGCAGATTCTTCAATTGGTTTTGCAATAGCAGTAAACGGTTGGAATAACGGTACAAATATTAACCCAAATACAACCTATTTTTATAGTAATAGAAACTTTAATCCTGAAAGTACGTCCTCTAATAAAGAACATTTAGCATTCCTATATGACCAAAACTCACAAAGGATAATAATGGGTTTTGAAGATACAAATAGAGATGGACGTGCTGATAATGATTTTAATGATTGTGTTTTTTATACCTCTTCAAATCCAGTTTCTTCTATTGATTTAACGAATGTGCTTGAATCAGAAAAAGCAACTGGGGCCGACAAAGACAAAGATGGAGTTTTAGATGCTTATGATGAATATCCTAACGATATTAACAAAGCGTTTACCGTGTTTTATCCTTCTTCAAATTCATTTGCAACTGTTGCATTCGAAGACAATTGGCCTAGTACTGGTGATTATGACATCAATGATGTAGTGATAGCATATCAATATAAGGCTACTGCAAATGCAACAAATAAATTAGTTGATTTAAGTGGAAAGTTTACTTTAAGAGCAGCTGGTGGAGTGAACAAGAATGGTTTCTCTGTAGAAATTCCTTTAAACAAATCTGAAGTTTCAAGCATAACAGGCCTAGCTCTTGAAGAAAACGCCAACAAAGCCATTATATCAGTTTTTGCTAATACAAAAGCAAAAATACCTAACTACAATACCTTTAAAGGAACTGCATACAATTCAACAGATACAGTAAGCTTTAATGCTACTTTTAATGGAGCAAAATCAATCACATTGGGAGCATTTAATCCATTTATTTTTGTGAATGAACCTGGTAAAGGCCGAGGTTATGAGGTACATTTACCAAATATGTCGCCAACTGAGTTAGCCAATTTATCTGTTCTTGGAACAAAATCCGATAATTCAATTCCATCAAGTGGAAGGTATTATAAAACAACTGGTAATTTACCTTTTGCATTAAACTTTCCTGATAGATTTAATTATCCATCAGAAAAATCTCCCATCATAAGTGCTTATACATATTTTGCACAATGGGCTCAATCTGGCGGAACTGCTTACCCTGATTGGTATAGTAATAAATCAGGTTACAGAAATAATAACTTCATTTATTGATATTTAAGAAATTAAAAAAAGCTTCCGAAATAATTCTTCGGGAGCTTTTTTGCTTTTAGTATTTTAACATTATTAAGATGAAGAAGGACTTTCAATTTTTATTCTGAAAATAAATTTTCTTCTTTTCTAGATTATTAAGCTAATCACCAAATTGAAAAATAGATTATTCATGATGTATTGAATCAATTGAATAAAAAAAATCAATTTTAATTTCCATTATTATGTTATTTGTGGATGAATCCAAATCCTTTAAAATCAAAACAATTAGAATTATAAAGATAAGCTTGTAGGTTATCATTCAAATATTTTATCCTACATTTATGACATTCTTTATGCCAGATGTAACTAAGCTATGCCATTTTACAAAAAGTTAAAATTTCTTATACTCATTCTATTACATGCAACATATAGCTTTTCTCAAGCAGAATTCCCTTTTATCAAACAAGAAAAAAACATCATTTTAAATCCTGCAAATCTGATTGATTTTTTAAAGAAAATTCAAGTTGATAATTTAAATGCACATTCGGTAGTTCATATTGGTGATTCTCATATTCAGGCTGATTTCTTTACTGGAAAACTGAGAAAATTGTTCCAAAACGAATATGGAAATGCAGGAAGAGGATTGGTTTTTCCTTATGCATTTGCAAAAACAAACGGACATTCTGATGCCAAATTTCCTGCAAACAATTGCATTTGGTCGAACCTCAAAATTGTAAAAGCAAAAGACTTCGACAATATTGGAATTCCTGCTATTCAACTCAATTTGCTTAGTAAAACTAATTGTGGTTTTCAATTGAAGTTTAAAGATGATTCAAGTGCTATCAATAAAGGATTTTCGGAACTGGAACTTATCTATAAAGGTGAAGCCAAAATAAGAATTCTTGATACTTATGGAATCTTCTTAAGCATAGTAAATGATACTATAATAAATGGATTGAATCACCTTACTTTTGTTTCAGATTTTCCAGTTGAAGTGGTAGATTTTCAACTTGATAAAACAAGTGCTGAATTTGAGTTAAAAGGAATCTTATTAAAGAAGAGAAATCCTGGCATTTTTTACCATTCAATTGGCATAAATGGCGCTGAATTTAGTGACTATATTCCACAAGAAAATTTCTTTCAAGAACTATCAATTTTAAAACCAGAATTAATTGTAGTTTCATTAGGAACCAATGAAAGTGTTTCGAATATTGATAGCATAACTTTCTACAATTACCTCACTAATTTTTACAACTATTTATTACCACTTAAAGCAACATTATTGTTTACAACACCTGCAGATAATGACAGAAGGAAAAGAGTAGGAAAAAAAAGGAAAAAACGTACCATTTTTGTTTCAAATCCAAAAGCTGAATGGATGGGACAACAGATTGTGCACTTCTGTAAAGAAAAGAATATTGCTTGTTGGAATATGTATGAAGTGATGGGAGGAGAAAACAGTATGAAACTTTGGGTGAACAATGAACTTGCGGCTCGCGACCATTTACATTTTAGTAAAAAAGGATATGTTTTACAAGCAGAACTATTGTTTCAGGCCATTAAAAAACTTCAACCCTAATGGAAACATTTAAGTTCAGTAAAATCTTCGAACAGCTTTTATACAATCCAGAAGACCCGCTTTTGTTTAACAGTGCTTTCTTCTTGTTCTTCCTGCTTGCATTTTTGTTTCTCTTTTTGAACTTTCATCAAGATAAACAAAAAAGGGTTTTGCTTTTTACTGCATTTTCACTCTATTTTTTCTATAAAGCTTGCGGTTATTATGTAGCACTGGTATTAATATCAGCGGTTGTGGACTTTAATATCTCACGATGGATTTACGAACAAAAGGATGCCACCAAAAAGAAACTTTTATTGATATTTAGTATTGTAATAAATCTGGCTTTGTTATTCTACTTTAAATACACCGATTTTTTTATTGGGATAATGAATGATTACCAACTCGGAGAATTTGAACCACTCAACCTGATTTTACCTATTGGTATTTCCTTTTATACATTCGAAAATATCTCTTATACCGTTGATGTTTACAGAGGACATTTTAAACCCATCAATAGCTTTTTGGATTATGTTTTCTTTTTGAGCTTTTTCCCGAAACTCATTATGGGACCAATAGTTCGTGCTGCGGATTTTATACCTCAAATCAGTAAGGAATATAAATTAACGAATGAGGCATTGGGCAAAGGATTTTATTTAATTATAGCAGGATTATTTAAAAAAGTTGTGATATCAGATTACATTTATGTCAACTTTGTCCAGTACATTTTCGACGACCCATCAAAACATATTGGATTAGAATGCTGGTTGGCTGTTTATGGATATGCATTGGTAATTTATTGTGATTTTTCGGGTTATTCAGACATGGCAATTGGTATTGGAAAATGGATGGGATTTGATATCAATATTAACTTTTTATCACCCTATCAAAGTGCCAATATCACTGAATTCTGGAGACGCTGGCATATCTCACTTTCATCGTGGTTGAGAGATTATTTGTATATTCCTTTAGGTGGAAACAAACATGGCAAAATCAGGCAGAATATCAACTTGGCAATAACAATGTTGATTGGCGGATTCTGGCATGGAGCAAACTGGACATTCATCTTTTGGGGAGCTTTACACGGATTGGCCTTAGGTTTTGATAAAATCAGGATGTATTTAACCGAGCAATTTCTAGGTGAGCAAAAAGAAAATCCGACTATAAAAAGAATCATGCATATTCTTGGAGTTGTATTCACTTTTCATTTTGTATGCTTCACCTGGATATTCTTCAAAGCATCAAGTTTTTCTGATGCATTGGTGATATTGGATCAGATATGGAACAATTTTCAATGGGCAGCATGGCCTGAACTTTTTGCTACTTATAAAAGTGTTTTACTTGTTATGTTGATGGGCTTTGGATTGCATTTCATCAGCCTAAAAAAAGAAGAAGAATTTAGCCATAGATTTATTGGTTTACCTAATATAACCTATGCGGTAATTTTGGTGGTTTTTATCCTCTTGTTAGCTCAGGTAAAAACTGCAGAACAGGTTATGCCGATATATTTGCAGTTTTAACCGAAATGTATTTTACAGAAGTTAAAAGAAGCTTAACTTTAAACATTCAATTTAAATTACTAAAAAATTAAAATCATGAAAAAAGTAAAAATAATACTCATTGCTATTTTAGTGGGTTTATTCACTATTCCCAATTTCTTCGACGATCTTTCAAACAACGGAAATGTTTACGGAGCCAACGATTTTACGAATGTTGTGAATACTCCACCTGAAATAAAAACGATGATGGAAGCTGCTTGTTTCGATTGCCATTCAAACAAAACAAATTACATGTGGTACAGCGGCATTGCGCCAATAAGCTTGTTATTAAATAACCATATTGATGAAGGAAAAAAAGAATTGAATTTTTCTGAATTCAAGACCTACAAACCTAAACGTCAGAAACACAAACTTGAAGAAATTGCTGAGCAAGTTGAAGCCCACGAAATGCCAATGACTCCTTATACTTGGACACACTCAGCTGCAAAACTAAGCGACGAACAAAGAACCCAATTAATCAACTGGGCTAAAGCTGCCATGGATGAAATAAACTTGGCGGATACATTGGTTAAAGAAGAAGCTCATGCTCATGCTGAAAATGAGCACGCACACTAATAAAGTTTAAATCAAATCACCAAAATGGGTTCTGTCGTTTCTTTTTAGAAGGCTGAACCCATTTTCATTTTTCTCCAATAAATAAAGTCCCAAGTTACTGTGTTCAAATTCCTCCATTTTACTCAAAGGTTCATTGAGCAGCGTACATAATAAACTCTTCATTGCTCGTCCATGCATGCAAATTAAGATACATTTTTCATGGGTATTAGCCATGATTTTTTCAATAGCAGGAATTTGACGGTTTTGCATTTCTAATGCACTTTCACCATTTACTATTTTAGCATCATAATTTCCGGACCTCCAACTATTCACCACCTCCCAATAAAAAGCTCGCTCTTCTGCATTTTGCTGTTTACCTTCAAATATGCCCCAACTAATCTCATTCAATTCAGGCATTTTTGTATATTGTTGACCACGTTCAATAAAAGGTAAAACACTTTGTTGGGTTCTAATTAAAGCTGAAGTATAAATATGATCGAAATTAATATCCTTATAAAACTCGAAAAATTTTGATGCTTGAAGTTTTCCAAAATCGTTCAATTCCTTGTCTACTCCGCTACCTTGAACAATCCCCATTTTATTAAAATCAGTTTCGCCGTGCCTGATTAAATAAATAATTTTAGATTCTGCCATATTTATACAAATTTCAACTAAATAGATTATTTTAGAAGACTTAATTATAAGTCCCATGAAAAATAAGCAATTATTATTTACAACAAACACAGGATGGAAAGAAGTTTCTTCAAAAGGTGAAATGAATGAAGCCGGGTTAATATTAATATTCGGCTCCTCCGCTTTAATTAAAGAAGGATCAGCTGTTAGTGAATTAAGGAAATCCTATCCAAATGCCATTTTCATTGGAGGCAGCACCTCTGGCGAAATTACTGGGACTAATGTCAACGATAATACTGTTGTTGCTACATTAATTGAATTTGAAAAAACAAAAATAAAATACGCAAGCGAAAAAGTAGAAACAGTTGAGGATAGCTTTGAAGCCGGAAAAAGAATTATAAATCAAATCATTGAACCAGGTTTAAAACATGTTTTAATTATTAGCGAAGGGCTTCAAATTAATGGCTCTGAATTGGTGAGAGGAATAAGAGATATTTTGCCAGAAGGAGTTGCTGCAACAGGCGGATTAGCTGGTGATGGTGCTGATTTTAAAGAAACTTATATTTTAAATGAAAAAGGTGAAGCAGAAAGTCAGTTAGTTTCTGCTATAGGATTTTATGGTGATGCGATTGAATTTGGTTATGCTTCATTAGGTGGTTGGGATAGCTTTGGTGTAGAAAGAATGGTAACTAAATCTGTTAACAATGTGCTATTTGAATTAGATGGAAAACCCGCATTAGACTTATACAAATCGTTTTTGGGTGACCATGCAGCAGAATTGCCAGCTTCAGGATTATTGTTTCCATTAAACATGAGAATTGGAAAAGATAGTATACCAGTTGTTAGAACTATTCTTGCAGTGAATGAAGAAGAACATTCATTAACCTTTGCAGGTGACATTCCTGAAGGTGCCTATGTTAGATTAATGAAAGCTAATTTTGACAGACTAATTGAGGGTGCAGTTGGTGCGGCAAAAAGTACAGTTGTAAACTCTCCTGAAATTGCTATTCTAATCAGTTGCGTTGGCCGCAAATTGGTTTTAAAACAAATGATTGAAGAGGAAGTTGAAGGTGTTGCTGATATTTTAGGAGACAATACTACTTTCTGTGGATTTTATTCTTATGGCGAAATATCCCCATTTTCTATAGGAGCTTCATGTGAATTGCATAACCAAACCATGACAATTACTACCATGAAGGAAGTTTAAAAATGCTAAAAAGATTCTCAATTTTTCTGCTTTTTATTTCTATTCTATTTTACAAAAATGCTTCATCAATTTCTATTGAAACGCTTGAACAAAAATGGAAATGGGCAAATTTTGATGAAAAAAACGGATTAATCCGGACAGCTTTTAACAGTGTTTACCAGGCTAAAAATGGTGATATCTGGACCGTAAGTGATAAAGGTATTTTTTATTATGACCATTTTAAATGGAATCGGGTTAAAGCATTTAATGCAACGGATAGATTTAGTAATCCCGGAATAATAGATGAAGACAGTAAAGGCAATCTTTATACTTGCTTTTATGATACATTGTTTATTATATCCAAGCAGAATATAAGGAAAATACTATTTTCAATCAATCAGGAAAACATCTTAATTGAACAAGCATTCTTCAAATCAGATTCTTTATATATCAAGTATAGAATAAAGAATGAAAATTTCTTTAGGTTAGGCTTAATTGTTAATGGTAAGTTAAGTAGTTTTTGGTCGGGAGAAAAATATCCCCTTACCCCTTATTCAAATTTATTCAAAACGAAAGCTGGAAATATTTACTTTTCCATTGAGGAGAAAATTTTCAAAATTCAAAAAAATCAAGTCAAGTATTTATGCTCTGTTTCATCAGAAAAATGTAAGATTTCTCAGATTTCAGAAAATAAAAAAGGCGACGGATTTGTTGCATTTGCCAGTATTCCATCAGATTTTAAAATTCATCGTTTTAATTTTAACCAATCCAATAAAACTAAACAAATCCTTCTTCAAAGCAATAATTTCCCTCGTTCATTAGATATTTTTAATGATGGAAATATTTTAATCCTAAATAGACAAGGAAATACACATATTTTAGATAAAAACAACCATTTTCATGAATGGGCTAAGCCTTCAAATGTAGGAAGTAGGAATTTTGTATTTATTGATGAAAATGAAAGCATTTGGATGGGCTCATTTGGGAAATTACATTGGTTCCAAACAAAAAGTAAATATTGGTCGTATAGAAAATTTAGATTCAAAGGAAACAATAATGATTGCAAGAGTTTATTTATGGATAAAGATTCCAATATATGGACTTCATTATTGGTAGGTTTGGTTAAGTTAGATAAATACGGAAATGAAACCTTTATAGAAACTGCAAATGGACAAACAATAAGAGAAATTACTACCATAAATCAGGATGAAACTGGAAAAATCTGGATAGGTTCAGGAGCATTAAAAAACATGACGTTTTCATATGATGGTAAAACCTGGACTCAACACAATTCGACTAATGGATTTACAAATCAAAGTGTTCATAAAATTGAAAAAGGGATTGATGGAAATTTATACTTTTTGGTTTTCATTAATAAAGGTTTCCAAAACGAAGGTGGTGAAGGAATTTATATTCTTAATAAGGGGAAGTTTTTAAAACCCAATTGGGCAACTAAACTTAAACAAAAAAGATTCTATTCATTTTTGCAACAAAAAGATTCTTCAATCTGGCTTGTTGGTTTAAGTTATATTGTTAGAATTAAACACGATAATATTTATGAATTTCAGGTAAAGAATGGACTTCCAAACGGTAATATTTATGATTTAACTGAAGATAAATCAGGTAAAATTTGGTTTTTTGCAGTACCTAAAGGATTACACTACATTCAAAACAATAAGATAAACAATATAGATAATCAACAAGATCAAGACAGCAAAAGAAGTGTTGCCGAAATATTAATTGATAACAAAAACATTATTTGGTACACAGGTAGTGAAGGACTTTTTGCCTATTCAAATTATTCCCATTATCAAATCGACCAAAAAGTAGGTCTTCAATCGCAAACTGCTTGGCCAATTATTCAGATAAAAAATAAACTATATATCGGCACAAATGGAGAAGGCATCAATACGCTTGATTTATCAATATTAGATATTCCAGCACCCGAGGTAGTTTTAAGTCCAATTCAGGTTGAAGGCAAAGAAGCAGGTTTTGTTTGGAAAGCATTTACTTACGACCAAACTTACCCAGATGACTATAGTATTTCCTATTCAGTAAATGGAGGTGATTGGAGTATATGGTCAACAGAACAACAAGTTTTAGTTCAGGGTTTAAAATTTGGAGAAAACAAACTTGAATACCGTGTAAAAGGAATATTCCCCAATAACCATTTATCTGTTTTTAAAAGTATAATTAAGGTTCCATATCCTTACTATCTTCAATTAACCTTTATCTTACCCATTATTCTACTTGTAATCGCATTGTTGTTCATTTCAATCAAATATTTAATCAACAATAAGAAAAATATTAGTGGCTTAATTAGTAAAGAGAAAAGGATGGAATCTTATATCCTTTCAATGCCATTTAACTCTGCTATTGTAAACGAATTTGGAATTTGTTTGGAGTCATTTTTTCCTAATAATTCTCGAGGACAAGAATTCTCAATTCAAGTAAATCAATCATTATTACAGATGTTTGATTCTATTAAATCGCTTGAAATAAAACAAGCAATTGAAAGATGCATTCATCTTCAATTTTATGAAACCAAAGAATTCACGTTTGAAAATAAAAAAGGCGAAACTAAATATTATGAAATTAGAATTTCACCATTTGAAGAATCAAATGAAACTACCAATAAAGCTATCATTGTTTTTATTGATGTTACAGAATCAAAATTGAATCAGGAAGAACTGATGAAAGCTAAACAAATAGCAGAGAAAGCGAATCAAACAAAAATGCAATTTCTTTCAAATATGAGTCATGAAATTAGAACTCCAATGAATGCAATTATTGGAATTACAGATATGATGCTTGACGAAATTGAAGAACCTGTTCAAAAAGAAAATCTCTCACTTATTAAACGTTCCGCAGATAATCTTTTGGTTATCATCAATGATATTCTTGATATATCTAAAATTGAATCAGGAAAAATAGAGATAGATTATATAGATTTTAATTTAATTGAATTAATTGAACAAATAATAAGAACCTTTAAGTTTAAAGCTGATAAAAAAGGCATTAATTTTCACTATTCATTTCAAAGAAATACTCCTGAATATTTACATGGTGATCCTGTACGATTAAATCAAATTTTGGTTAACCTTATTGGTAATGCTGTAAAATTTACTGAAAAAGGAGAAGTTAAATTAGAAATTCTGGTAGGTGAAATTGACAATAATTATGTAAAATTAAAATTTAAGGTTATTGATACAGGCATTGGAATTGCAGCTGAAAGTCAAAGTAAAATATTCGAAAGTTTTGCGCAGGAAGGCCGCACAATAACAAGAAGATTTGGAGGCACTGGATTGGGTTTAAGTATATCGAAACACCTGGCAGAATTACTAAACGGAACCATTGAATTAGATAGTAAACAAGGGAAAGGAAGCATATTTACTGTAACACTTCCATTTAAATTGGCTTTAAAACTCAATAAATTACAATATATTAGTCAAGAAAATCGAAACTTACAAAACATAAAAATACTTCTTGTTGAAGATAATAATATGAACCAAATTGTTGCCAATCAGTTGCTTAAAAAATGGAATGCTCATGTAACTGGAGCTTTCAATGGAATTGAGGCATTAGAAATACTTCAAAAAGAAGAATTCGATCTAATTTTAATGGATTTACAAATGCCAGAGATGGATGGTTACGAAGCCACTAAAAATATAAGAAATCACAAAAAATGGAATAAAATTCCCATCATTGCATTAACGGCTGATGCTTTCCCGGAAATAAAGAAACAAGCGCTTGAAGCAGGAATGGACGAATTTATTAGTAAACCATTTAACCAGGATGAATTGTATCATAAAATTTCGAAGCTAGTTTTCAATCAATAATTAAGAATCTATGCACAGGTTACTTAAACGACAATTAAAAAAGATATTCGGGGAGAAAGACCTTACTTCTCTAGAAATTAACCAATTAATTGATTTGGTTGATGAAAGCTATATCCACTTTCAGGAAGATTATCAAAAACTAGAGAGAATTCTTGAGCTAAGTTCAAAAGAATCCTTTAAGGAACTCACTAATTTTAAGGGAGCAATTGATGAGGCTGCAATTGTAACAATTACAGATGTTAAAGGTGAAATTCTCTTTGCAAACGAGAACTTTGTTAAAGTTTCAGGCTTTTCATTAAGTGAATTAATTGGTTCAAACCATAATATTGTAAACTCTGGATGCCATCCTAAATCGTTCTGGAAAGAAATGTGGCAAACTATTGCCAAGGGTGAAACTTTTAAAGCAGAAATATGTAACAAAAAGAAAAATGGTGAATTGTATTGGGTAAATTCTACCATTATTCCTTTTATGCTCGAAAATGGAAAACCCTTCCAGTTTATCAGCATTCGATTTGATATTACAGCCAGAAAAAAGATTGAAGAAGAAATAAAAACGCTTGCTCTTGTTGCTCAAAAAACACAAAATGCAGTAATTATTTCTGATGCAGAAGGTAGAGCAATTTGGGCCAATGAGGCATTTACAGATATTACAGAATTTACGGTTGAAGAAGTTGTAGGTCAGATTCCGGGTCATTTATTACAAGGACCCAAAACCGACCCTGAAACAAAAGCTATAATTTCTAAAGCTCTTAAAGATAAAGTTCCATGTAATACCGAGATTCTTAATTATACAAAATCAAAAAAAACATATTGGATTTCAATTAATATCACCCCACTTTTTGAAGACAATAAACACATTGGCTTTATAGCTATTGAATCTGATATTACTGAAAGAAAAATTGCAGAACAACAGCTCATTGAAAACGAAAGAATACTACAGGCATTAAATAAAGCATCGAGTGAGTTATTAGTTAATTCAAATTTCAAACAGGCAATAGGAAATTCAATTTCCACGATTGGAAAAGCTTTACAAGTTGACCAAATTCAGATTTATGAAAATACATATGGTTCTACTCCTGTATTAAATGAACGCTTCTTTTGGGAAAGGTTTAAAGGAAATTTTATCCCTAATAGAATTGAAAAGCAAAACTTAAATTACGAATTAAGTGGTTACCAAAATTGGATTGAAACGCTATCAAAAGGAAATATTGTTAGAGACACAAATCAAGAAAACATTTTAAGCGGAAAAGTTACTTCCCAAATGCATTCCTTGGTTATTTCACCAATTCATATTCAAGGAAATTTCTGGGGATTTATTACTTTTAATTACGATAATCCAGATAAACACTGGAGTAAATCTGAAGAACAGTTTTTATTAAACTTCTCAAATACGCTTGGTGCGGCAATTGAAAGAAATTCTTCTGAAAATAAATTAAAAGAAAATGAAGAAAAGTTTAGATTACTTATTGAATCTGCAACAGATATTTTCTACTATACCGATTCTTTAGGCAATTTTACTTATGTAAACGAAATTGCTTCAAAAATCACAGGTTATTCAAACGAAGAATTGCTTTCAATGAAATACCTTGATTTGGTTGAACCTTCGCATAGAAAGGAAGTGAAAAGCTTCTACTCTATTCAAACTTTCAAAGGCCAAAGAGTTACATACAACGAATTTCCAATTAGAACAAAATCAGGTAAAATTGCTTGGGTTGGACAAAATGTTCAGTTGATAGTTCATGGCGGAAAGGTTGAAGGAATTCAAGCCATTGCTAGAGATATTACAAACTTAAAAACTGCTCAGTTAGAAGTTGAGGTTTCACGAAATTTCTTAAATGAAATTATTGATTCTATTCCAAATCCATTATTTGTTAAGAACCGCCAACATCAATGGGTACTGGTGAATAAGGCATATTGTAATTTGACAGGAATTGGAAAAGAAAATATTCTAGGTAAAACCGATCATGATTTCTTAAATGCAGTTGATGCAACTCATTATGTTAAATTAGATGAGGAGCAATTCTTGGACGAAAAAGAATCTGTTAGAGAAAGCACTGAAATTGATCCAAATGGTGATGTTAAAAATTTATTGATAAAGAAAAATTTATTCACCAGCAGAAATAGTAAGTTCTTAATTGCAGTATTAACAGATATCACAGAAATCAAAAAACGTGAAAGTGAAATTTTACTCTACAATAAAATTACAGATCAAATTAATGATGCTATTTCTGTTGCAGATAAATCGGGTCACCTCATTTATGTAAACCAAAGTCATGCAAATGCTTTAGGAAAATCTAAAGAAGAATTGATTGGTATGCATATCTCTAAAATGGAGAAAATATTTGAAGACCAAAAAATATGGGAAACTCATTTTGATGATGTAAAACAAAAAGGTGCTCAAATAATTGAAGGTTCAAATATTAAAAAGGATGGTAGCTCTTTCCCTGTAGAGGCAAGCGTAAATTGGGTAAATTTAGATGGAAAAGAAGTAGTTGTTGCAGCTATTCGTGACATTACAGAAAGAAAGAAAATTGAGAAAGAAATCAGAGATAAGAGCCAAATTCTAAAAGCAATTACAGATAATTTACCTGTAATTCTTTACAGGATTAATAAAGATGGAATTTTTACAGAAAGTATTGGAAAAGGCCTAAGTAGAATTAGTCTTTCAAACAATGAACTCAATGATAAAAATTTCAGAGATATTTATAATCAGGAAGAATATCCTGTTTTATACAATCAATTGGAAGAAGCCCTTAAATTTAGGCAATCAAATAATTACGTAACTTCGGGCATGGGTCCTAATGGACTATGGTATTACGATAATTTTGTGTTTGCTGATGAAACCGATTCGGATAGCATTATTGGATTTGCCTTAGATATTACCGAAAGAAAAGAAGCAGAAGATTTGGTTTTACAAAGTGAAAAACGTTTCCGGTCTCTGGTTCAAAATGCTACTGATATTACAACTGTACTTTCTGCAAATGGTGAAGTAATTTATGAAAGTCCTTCATTCTACAGAATTTTCGGATACGAAGAAAATGATGTAAAAAACAAAACTATTTTTGAATTAATTCACCCAGAAGATGTTGAACACGCAATTGTTGAATTCCAAAAAGGCTTGGAAAAAGGTGGCGTTTCTTCTTCAGTTCAATTTAGAATGCGCCATAAAGATGGGCATTATATTTCAGTTGAATCAATTGGAAATAACCTTTTGCATGAACCTGAAGTGAACGGGATTGTTGTGAATTCAAGGGATATTACTGAAAGATTAATTGCAGAAGAAGAAAGCAACAGACTTAAATTATTCTATGAAAACATCCTCAATAAAATTCCTTCAGATGTAGTGGTATTTAATCATGAACACCAATATTTATTTATCAATGAAATGGCAGTTCGTGATATAGAAAAACGTAAATGGTTAATTGGGCATGACGATTATAATTATTGCGAAAAATACAAAGTTCCTGTCGAAATTGCTGATACAAGAAGAAATACGTTTAATACTGTAATTGATTCAAAAACTCAACTTGAATTCGAAGAAAAAATAGTTAAACCTGATGGCTCAAACAGATGGATGTTGAGAAGAATGTATCCGGTTAATGGTACAGGTGAAAAGGTTGAATTTGTAATTGGA
>JAIYDG010000120.1 GCA_027487625.1 Bacteroidota bacterium | reverse complement strand
CTTCAAAATCCAAACGTAGGCTTGATTTTTTTAATTCCAGGAATTAAGGAAACGTTACGGGTAAACGGAGAGGCTAAAATAGTGAGGGATAAAAAGGTATTAGAGCTATTGTCTTGTGAGGAAAAGCTGCCTGCATTTGCCATAATTGTACATGTGAAAGAAGCATTTATGCACTGCGCTAAATGTATGATCAGATCGGGTCTGTGGAATAAAAATGACGAGACAAAAGAACGCCCGGTTCCCTCTTTAGGTGAAATCTTGGTTGTACATGGAAATCTTGATATCTCATCCGAGGAATTGGATGAAAGGATCAAAACGAGTGAAAAAACAAATTTGTATTAAGGACCCCATCTTGCCACCGCTAGCGCGGTTCAAAAGCGGTAACTGGGCATATTGGCTATAAACCGGGCCACCGCCAAGGCGGTTGAAACATTTGTTGTACGACACAAAATTGTACCATTACGTAAAATACCAGGCCGTCGGTAAATGGTAACCGCGCTAGCGGTGGCCCGGTTTATAGCATAGATGCCCCCCTGAATCACGAGCCTCGCTAGCGGCGGTAGGATGGAAAATGCAGGTTTGTTATCTGAGGCATACCGATTCGGCGAAACTGTTTATGACCAGGTTGATAAGATAAAAAATCGGTGTTGGTTGATGAGTTGGAACTTCTGGTTTATCTTTACTGGGCAGGGAGAAAAGTAAGCATATTTTAGTTTTGTCCAAATTTTGCTCCCCTGTCACCCTTTGTTCAAAATCGGTTTTGGACAATTTCCAAAAATTGGAGCGAAGCTAGAGTCTTTGGAACTTCAGAAATCAGTAGTGTGTTACAAGCAAGTCTAAAAGACGACCCTACAAACTTTTTTCTATCGAACACATTCTATAAAAATGTCAATTAAAAACATCATACAGGAAATAGAGGGAGATGTGATTGATGTCACTAAGACCAGTTTTATTCACAATGAAACCAGAGTTGTCCCTTATGCAGGAGATAGTGAATTAACCTATGAAAGAGGAAAAGATAAGAAAGGAAAGAAAATTACTACTTGTGTGTTGTATGTTGATGTCAGAAACTCTGTTGCTTTAACGGAAAAGCATCATACTCAAACCATGGGTAGAATATATACAGCATTTACAAAAGCAGTATTAAAAGTGGCAAGGCATCATAACGGGCACACTAGAAATATTATTGGGGACAGGGTAATGGTTGTATTCCCAACGAAAAATTGTTATACAAATGCTGTTGATTGTGCCATTTCCATAAATCATATTTCACAATTTGTAATACAAAAACACTTTTCCGGTGTAGATTTCAAATGCGGGATAGGAATTGATTTCGGGGAATTGAGAGTTATTAAGGTGGGGATTCAACGAAACGGAAATGAAAATGGGGAAAATAAAGGACTAGTATGGGTAGGCTATCCAGCTAATATTGCATCTAGGTTAACCGACGTTGCTAATAAAAAAATAGAAGAAACATATTTTGAAGTGACTCAAAACCCTATAAATCCAATGGCTTTTTGGCCAGGGCCAGGGTTAGGTTTATCATCACTATTTAGGGAGAGATCGCATTCAAACAATCCAAAGGCTCCATTTTACCTTTCCACTATTGAGAAAGTGGAGATGACACCAGAAGTATTTGCCAATTCGATTGCTCAGTACGATAATGGTGAGCTTTACACAAAAGGAGGCAAACTAATTAAGTTTGAAAAAAAAACACGAACTACTGTATATCCAAATATATTAATGACGGATTCAGTATTTAAAGGTTTCAAGGCTGCAAATCCCCAAAGAAAATGCATTCTCAAGAATTTCTGGACAGAACAAAAGCATAACATCAAAAATGTTAATGGGAAAGTTTTTGGAGGTCGAGTAACCTGGGGTTTAACTTAACAAAATAAAAACAATATGGTAACATTAAAACACGAAGAACAACTTCAAAAAATATTTACTAACGTGAATGATTGGCTGAAATTTGCTGAGGCTAAAAACTTTGGTCTTCTAACCTTGAATGCCGCAATAGTTTTTGGATTCAGTCAAACTAACTTTGCCGAAAATAGTGTAATAGAAAAGGCGGGCTATTATGTCTTTTCCCCTTTCACTACGCTTTCATTTCTGTCGTGTCTAATTTCTTTATTTCCAATTGTTTCAAGAATTGATAAGGGATCTTACACTAAAAGTTGGATCAATAAATTCTGCAACTGGATTGATGAAGAGAAAGAATTTGAGAATATTCATTTCTATGGTTACCTGAAAGGCATTGATGAATCAGAGTTCGAAACAAAATTTTTAGGTAAAATAAATTCATCAGATGCTTTAAGCCAATATGAGAAAGAATTAGCGACTCAAATTCTTTATAATTCGAGAATCACATGGTTAAAATACCAGCTTTTTAAAATCGGAGCGTTCTTATTTTTGGTTGGTTCAGTATTATTTGTTATTGCATTACCATTTTTCAAACTCTTTGGTTAATGGGCATACTAAGTCTTAATAAAGACTAAAACAGTCGGGTTCCTACATTGTCAATATTGGTGGATTGTGGTAACCGAGCTACTGTTGGCCAATAGAGTGGGTTGACATTTAAGGCTTCTTCAAACTAAACCTTACTCCCCACCCTTCCATTTCCGCATACCCATTTCCATTTCTGCATACTTCCCCCTCCCCTATTTCTCCCTCAATTATCCACATCTCCCTGATATCCAACCCAAAAATCGCCCACCATTTTTTCAGCATCAATTTTGGCATTCCTCCAGCGTATCAAAACCCAAACGTATGGACACGCTCATTGCAGCAGCATTATTGATTGCTGGAGGGAAGATTAGAAGTCGTCTTTCACCATCATTTAATCACCCCCAAATACCGTCCCAACCAATACGGCAACAACCAAATATCCCCCGCACTGTGTTCTTCGTTGCCATTCCCGCTTTTCCGATCCAGATTGAACATATTGGCGTTGTGCCGCTGAATGGGGCGTTCATCTGGAGG
>JAIYDG010000730.1 GCA_027487625.1 Bacteroidota bacterium | reverse complement strand
TTCCAGTCGACTTTGATCGTGCTGATTTCAATTCTCTATTTTTTAACCTGTAAGTCACGCTCATATGACCGATCGTCCTACTCGCGCCAATCTAAGTACTCTAAGAGATTATGCTGTACATCGATTGCAAGACGCAGATATCGAATTTGATCCAACAGCTGTTGGTCGTGTGATAAATGACTACTATGAATCAAGCGATCTTATTCGAAATCAAAATTTCATTCATGATAATGTTTTGTTTCATGCGGGCATTGCTTTTCGTGTTTCTGACAATCCAGAAGGGGAAAGATTCGGATTACAAATCGTGCGTGGAAATGTCAACAAACAACCGGAAGATAACATACCTGTGGATCCATACATTCAGCCTAGAATTACCCACAAAATGGACTACGACATGAATAAGTGTGCCCGCAAGCCGTTACGAGAAACACATTACTTTTTAACCATTGATACACACATTACTTACCGTAAAGGGAAAACAGAAGCCCAATATGAGTACGTAGGAGACAATGATGATGTGAGAGGCGTACTTACCCAATTACAACACATCCTGGAATTCATGTTTAGAAGTCCCGAAGGCCGTGCAATCTGGATTGTACCTGTAAGATCTCAAACTTGGGGTGTTACAGTAGACAATTTATTACGCACACAAGGAGTAAATGCATTAATACCTTATCATGGAACTATGGAAGATATTACACGAATCAAAGGAGCAAATATCAATCGTCGTTATAAGGCCATTTCAGTCGTGGAAAAGGATAATTATGCATTTAGGTTACCGAAAACATGTGAAATTAATCAAGAACAAGAAGAGGCCAAAGCAAACAATCCACAAGAATGGTTCAATAGAAACATTTACTCATTTCAATATGCTACCAAGATTGGGGTTAGAAAAAGATACGATCAAGATCATGTACTTACTTACATGGCAAATACTCACATCATCATCAAACATTACGATCGATTACAAATTGACTTGGATGCGTTTCGGAAAACAGTTAATGAAGTGATTAGGCCATATTATCAAAAATTAAACATTAGATTAAAAAACAAACGACCATACTTGGAAGGATACGGAAAAAGTGTATATTTGAGATACACGATGAGAGATAATTCTCTGATTCACGATTTCTTGTTGGCTTACATTGAAAAAGCAAAAGCAGAAGCAAGTGTAAATCCAGAAGTGAACGACGCTCGCAATGATCTTGATGAATTAGACATTCCCGATACGGACCCGCAAGTCTATAACAGGGAGGCATCTCCTGAACCGATTGTGTACATTGACGTAGGAATGGACGCCGAAGATATTGAAATCGAGCGAGAATTCGGCGAGCCCTATGTCCAAATTGGTAAAATATTTTTAAATTCAAACATCCTAATTTAGATTTTTCCCAATTAGATTTTCATTTTAAATTATATATATTTAGACACAGAAGCCGACGCTCAGAGACCAGATTTGCAACCTCGAAGATCATCAAGACAAAGACTCCCCACCGATCGCTACGTGCCAGAGAATTTTATTCGCAAAAGACCTGCTCGACGCCGCCGATAAATGTTTCAAAGATCAGCTGCTATTGACAAATTTCGCTTGAATGCATTACAGTATTCAAAGAAAAGAGCATTCGAACAAGTGGAAGATGATATCCCCCCTCAAAGTTTTGTCGAGGGTGTGATTGATCTTGAACCTACCGATAAAGAATCTGTTGTCCGAAGCTTACAAATTCGCGAAGATATGCAGCCTACAAAAAATGTTCTTATTTCCATTGATCCCGTTACAGGACAAAAACAATACGAAAGAAGGAAAGAGAAAGAATCAAATGCATTTATTACCTTAAATACACATCAAATTCCCAAAATAGGCACCAACGAACAAGAACTCCATCTCTTTCTAAAATTGGTAATCAACAAGCTATTTTCGGAAGAGGAAATGCAGACATGGATTGAAATTAAGGAGCCATTTGCTTCCAAGGGGGATAAAGTCACCTTGGATTTTCAGTCTGAAAAATGTGTGTTCAAATCTTTGAAAACGATTACCGGTATAGAAATTGGACCTATCAATCAAATGTTGCATGCCCATATCATTGTTGAATTGGCTCATTACACGCTCATTACTTATAATGCATCGGCTTTTGGATTACGTGCTGCTGAATTGTGGAGAGCTCTATTTCCCATGGATTTGGCATCTGATAGAAACAAAGATGTTGAAATGAAGACATTATTGGATTGCTATCGAGAAGAAAAACAAGCTGACGCAATTCAAAAAGACTTTACAATCAATTCTGTTACCTTATATGGACACCAGCACCCTCAATTTTATCACAAGACCGGAAGACCCGCACTGCCTCAATTCTGGAGAGGATTTCATCGCATACGCAATACCGGACAAATCAAAACATTTTTCAAACATCAAGGAATATTTCATCCCAAAGCAACGAATCGCAAATCATTAGAACAATATTGTCGCAAATACATCGAACAGCACTACGAAGAGTTAGTCAAAGATGAAGGAATGACACTTTATCACACGAAAAGCATGTATTGTCAGATTCAGATTACCCAATCCAACGCTGAAAAAGCTCGCATGAATTACATTTCAAAAAACAAAGCAGGAGCCGAGCGAGGAGTTACCAGACTTAGCACCATGCAAACAGAAGCTTCTCATTCGTCTTGATATTCTCGTCGAATGTCATCTTCCTCCTGTTGGACTTGCTGAGACACAAATTGGGCAAATTGATGATCGGTGTTGATCTTATACGTAGTCAACAAGATTTGAGCTGTTAGCATCACCAACTTTCTTTGTGGTGACACGTGCAAATAGTCTTCAAACTCAATCGCCAATTCTTCCCATAATAGTTCATTTTCATCATCATTGGCTACTGCTTCCGCAACTCTGCCCAATCCACGCATCTCTTTATACCCCATTGCCTGGCTGATGTTATCCACGCCTGTCAACCCATGAACATAAAGTGTCTTTACAATACGAGCTCCTTCTTTTTCAGTAATTTGGTTGCGAAGTGTGTTTTTCATTTCCTCCAATTCGGAGATGGTCATTTTTTCTGTAGGCGGGCGTTTCAGTTTGAGATTAAACTTTTCTTTGTACCTATATATTTGATGTATTAGTTTTCTTTTGTATTTTCCATCTTCATCTTCAGCTTTATTTGCCTTTGGCTTCACGTTTTCGGATTTGATACTAGCCCTGCCTGATTCTTGATCAAATTCACGTGTAAATGCATTAGGCTGATAGCTTCCATGTCTAAATTGATTGGGATCTGCAAAGTATGAAAAGATACCCGGATTCTCTTGCGGCTGTTGGCTCCAGATTTCTTCACTAGGATAAGGAATAGGATCTTCTGGATATACAGCAGTCTCAGACTTTACGGATTGTACATCGTCTGGTTCTGGAATTGCATCAAGAAATTCTCTTTGCTGTTCAAAGTGCACGGCCTTAGCCATCTCTTGCTTGGAAGGTTTTCTCCTGCGTGTGCGTCGTTTTGGTGTTTTGGCTACAGGCGCTGGCTCATCATCACCTGCATTATCCTCGATTCTGCGCATAAAATCATCATGTCCTTCAGAAGTGAAGGTGGCCAGTTCGTTATCAGATTGCTGTGTGTCCATCTATGTTAAAATCTATGACTTACACACTTCATTAGAATTTTTTTATGACTTGTTGCGATGCGAAAACAACACTCAAAATATCGGTATATTTTCAGCACCACATCATAAGATCTGAACCCTAAGCGCATGGTTACCACGTATGGATCTTGAGATCCTTGATTGGACAAGGATATCAGCTTTTCTATCATTGCACTGCAAACATAGCGAAGAATCTCTTCATTTTGTTGTTTGTGCTTTGGTATGATACATTCTTCCATTTTCAATATGTGTTCCATCATTAACGTAGCAGGAATCTTTTCAATTTTATCAGTCGAGTCTATTTCTAGATCCGTAATAATCTCGCTCTTTTTTGCAAAGTTGATGCACTTCTTGAGTGTGTCTTTAAAAAATTGTTCCATGCTATCAAGATCCCGTTTATCTTGTTCAAGCTGCAACAAATTATCCAATCTCATCGAATCCATTTTGTTTTTTTTATATTTAAGGAAAGTGCACGCTTTATGCAAGAAAGTTAGAAATTTAGAGAATTAACTGAAAATAGGTGAGCGTGAGGTGATGCAATCACGGCAATGATAACGATAAGAAATGTGTCTCCAATGAGCTGCATCACTCCACACACCGATAAAACGATACATAACAACGTTGGGAGGAGATGGGGCATGATTGTCACAGTTCAGACATTTTTTGTAAAAACATTCAATCGTCGACGATCCGGCATATCTCTTGGTTGTCTTTTCGCTGTCTTCAACGACGGTGATCTGCGTTCCATCACAAGACTCCACTGGGTCCGGGGCCATCGATCTTTTTCTTGAACACAGTTTGAATGCGACTTAGCTGTCCTGGCTGGGTGATGGGTGTAATGTGGGTTTCTTCATAAGTTTCCATCTCTGCTCCACAACATTTGCTCTTTTTAATATGTTTAAAACATCTTTCCAGAATAAGACAAACACTAATCACCAAGCTAAGAATAGATACTGGTTCCATTTTAGGTAAACTTTAAATTCAAATTACAATCTAATTTAGATAATTCTTAATTTGACAATTTTTAAAATTTAAATTCAAATATCTATATAATATGCACACAGCACATATAAAAACACGATCATGAAAATGACTTTTTCACCTGGAGAAATACTACTCATCATCATCATCCTGCTTGCCTGCATTCTTTGGACACTGCATTGGCTGCGACTTAACCGCGTCGACGAAGAATCAAGAAACGACTACATTTAAGTATGGAAGAGTATTGGATACCAGTTATTTTATTTGTAATTACGATCGTTTGCATGTGCATGACTCTTTGTTTTTTAGAACGCAAGCAGATATACAAAAATTGTCAAGGCACATTACCAACAGTGAGAGATTATGGGACTATTATTGAACTACATAATCGACAAAATAATATGGTGTAGATGTCTCAATGAATATAATATGCCTGTAGACCATGAGTGACTTGGGCATCATTGGTGCATGTATGGTTTTTGTGCCACTCTGTTGCTGTGCCTTTCGACAAGATCCTACATTTAGACGCGACTGCGACGACTGTTATGATGATTGCATTGATTGTTGTTCTTGCGACAGTTGCCTTGATTGTTGTTGTCCTTGCCGTAAAAAGCCTGAAAGATATATAAACATAGTAACTCGGCCTGTGGTAGATATTGATTCGACTATCCGGCAACATAATCAACAAAACACTATGGTATAGATGTCATCACCACGAGGATCTGGAGAAACGCCACCTGATGTTTTCGACTCTAATTCGCCACTCAAAAAAGATTTGGAAAGCGATCTTCAAGCCATGGACCTCTTCTGCCCGCTTGACAAGAATTCAGACTCTAAGGAAGACGTCGTGGATTCGGCCTCCGTGGATTCGTCCGATCAAGAAGAGTCCAGTTCAACGGATCAGCTTGTCCCGGTTTATGAATGCCGCAAAGTCAAAGACATAGTTTTTGCATCTAGTATAATCCTCGCTCGTGTCAATTTTGATGTGAAAAAACCAGAGTTGATTAATGCCATTGTTTCCGATTACTCGCGTCAAGCTGTGCCATTGATTTCCGAGTACATGGATGAGTTGCACTCTTCTCGCAAGGGAAGGCGTCCTTATCCGATGAATCGAGAAGTCTGGGAGATCGAACGTCGAATCTCACAAGTAATCAAGGCAATGGAATCCGAATCTCCCGTAGATCTACAATGGAACGAACACTTGGAAGAGCTCGACAATCTCTATGTCCGTCTTTTCATTGGCGTTCAGCGCCATCCTCGTCTCAAGCACCCCGGTGGCGTCCACCACATTAACCTCAAATAAAGAAAAGAGTATCATTCATCGAATTTTTCAAGGTGCCTCGTAGTGCCGATAGGTGTTTTTGTAGAAAGAAAATATTAGTAGCTCCATACTCAAGGTAACATTAAATTATTATTAAACATTAAATCGTAAACAGAGATACTAACCATATTTTTTGTTTTATCATAATTTCCATAAAAAGCAACTACATTTGCGGAAAATATAACATTACTACCTAATGTGGAGGTACCGTGACATTAACAGTGATATTAGGTACCGTGACAAAACACCCAACGTGGACAGTACTATATGACCAAATACAGAAGTACTATATAACCAAATACGGACAGTATTATGTAACCAATTGTGGAAAATAAAGAAGGCTATACTTTATTTCATTATTGATTTCGATTCTTTTTGCTTAAGTAAAAAAAAAGGAAGACTCAAATTCATATAAGGTTTTTATTTATTTTTATGAGGGAACCATGGCAAAAGCCTGGACTAACCCCCCTAGACATAAAAGAATAAGAAAAGACGTTATTCTTCATCGGAACTGATATCGATCACGTCCGGGATGATCGGAGCGTACTCGATCTCAGACTCCGACAAACACTCATACTCGACTACGCGAGCAAGAGGAGTGGGAAAGATCGGAGAAGGAATATAAATCGGCGAAGGAGGCCGATAAGGAGGGCTATCAGGGCGAAGGGGAGAGGGACTCCTCCACTCTGACCAAGAAGCTGAGGGAGAATTTCCCCATTCAGTTGCTTTGGTCACAACAGTCGACGAGTTTTCCTGTGAGACAGGACTCTTCGCCGACCATTCTGACTCCTCCGAAGAAGAGTCAGACGGAGGAAAGTCAGGGATGCGTGGTAATTGACACACATCCGGGCCCTCATTGTAATTTATTTGAGAAGGGTCCGTCGTGTAGCGGATACCTTCTCCTTCGAGTTCGTCAAACTCGGTATCAGAAGGAAGAGGAGAGAGATGAGAAAGAGAAATAAACTCAGGCAAAGGAGAAAGAGCACGAACACGAGAAGAAGAAGAGGAGGAGGAGGAAGCAGAGGCTTCGACGACGACACAAAGGCCTTGAGTAGATGAAGACGAAGAAGAAGAGGAAGAAGAAGAAGAAGACGAAGAAGAAGAAGAAGACGAAGAAGACTCGGACTCGGACTCGGACTCGGACTCGGGCCCGGAAAATTGAAGTCGGAGCGGAGGGCAGCGCATCCGGGCGACGGACTTGTAGACAGGCTTCCTCACAGCTCCCCGTGCAGGCGCAGGAGGACAACGAATGATGCGACGTGAAGTAGGAGTAGCAGAAGCAGAAGTGTCACTTGGAGATTGCATTTCATAAATTTTTTTGTTCTCTAAATTGCAAAAGACATAAGTTAAATTGAATGGAATTAAATTGAATGAAAGAATGAAAGAATGAAACAGTTGAATTGAATGAAAGAATGAATTGAATGAAAGAATGAAAGAATGAAACAGTTGAATTGAATAAAGAAGGAAAGAAGTAAGGAATGAAAGAATTGAATTGAATTGAATAAAGTATGAAACCAAAAAAACAATAAGTAAATGTCACTTGAATTTCCTATGTGTCGACGCTCTTTATATACCCGTGTCCGACCACGCCCAGGGGCATGACAGGTTCCACGCGCAGAGCGAAATTCGGATGAAAGTTACACGATTTTACTAAAAAAGGTAAGGGCCGTGTGTCGAAACATGCCGAATTGCACCACATCTTGGGCTTTGACGTCATTCCACGTGAAACTTTGGAATAATGCCGGAATGCCACGTAGACATTT
>JAIYDG010000563.1 GCA_027487625.1 Bacteroidota bacterium | reverse complement strand
TCTGCGTTTCGTCATTTTTTGAGATCGACGTTCGACATATTTATGGATGACGATACAAGTAACGAGGGAGATAACCAAACCCACACCAAAGCCAGCACCAAAATATTCTTCGTCAGACATGCAATTTCTGGTCGTCCAGTAAAAGAAGAAGCCTGGCTCGTCGTAAGCATCGAACGATACACTTGATTCCTCTAAGACCGCACCATTGACACTAAAAGACTGATCAAATACAGAATTCCTCGATGGAGAATCAAGATGGGTTGGCTCAGCATGAGATATAGAGTTTGGTGACGCTTCTTCAATCACTATCAATCGAAGAAGGACGGAAGCAAATGACGTTAAGTGACTGCAACGACAGAATATGTGGGTTTCAGAGATTTCAACTGTTTCACAGCCGTCACTTTGCCACTCATTAATTGATGTGTCGTAAAAACTACAGGTTGGGACAAAGTCCTCAGGAATCACCCCATCAGTAGCATCTCGTGCTATCGTTATATTAATTCCGTCCCTCAATCCAGAAACATTGATCGGTCTGAATCCATCACTCTCCAGCGTGATATCGAGTACTTGAGAAATGACAGAATCATCACTGCGGTTGTACGGATTGGTAGAGAACTGGATCATATGCACAACCGGATTGCTGTTTGATTCATAAGCCTCGGGACTCAAAACAAAGCCTGAACCGGATTCTGAGCTTGTGATATTTTGAGGTGGCATGTCGGAACATTGAGAGTAGGTCAAAACCTCAAACAAGCCAGAACTACTGACATACGGCGAATTTCCACAAACAGTAGAGGTCTGAAATGCTCTTCCGATGTTGAGTGCAGAAGAAGTTGCATTCCATGTTGCAGATTGTGCAAGATCAGTCCTATTGCTTTGAGAAAGATGCCCGATTACATTTTCAAAAGCTCCAAGTAGAGTGCTTCCTGTTGTTTGTTGCACAGACGTCTTCAAAGATTTCTCTACAAAAAAGCATTATTCAGGCTGTGGAATCAAAAAAGTTTAAAGAAATTTCGAAAAAAGGTTTTCACATTGAATACAAGACGTATGAAAATATCTACCTGACAAACCGTAAAGATACTCGGTTGCATTCAAAGCCAGAGCGTCACTAAGGCAAGTAGATCCTACGACCGCAGCTATTTTCACAACATTTCCATCCGCGTCCTCCTTTGATTGCATCTCTTGCCGGTCAGCAGCCGACGTTATCATTCCATATGCAAGCTCTCGTACGGGCGCAGCCTCAACCATTTCCTTGGAACATGTCGACTCTGTTCTCCTCAAAGAATTACCACCAAGCGAATTCAGCATTTGCATAGAACCGAGCAGATATTGACCCATCAAGTCGTAATCTCCTTGGTCAAAGGCGGCTTGCATGGAAACAGAAACAAACTCTGCAGACTTTTGGAGTCTTTCTTCTTCTGATTCGATAATTAAAGGACGGATTCTTGCATTATCAAAATACTCTGTTTGTCCACCGACAGCATCTCGAACAATAAGCACCAGCTGAATCATTTTACTTCCGTCGTCCAGCAAAATCCCAACCGAAGATGGAGGCACAATAGTACGGCGAGGTATTGTTGAAAAACCAGATAACATTTGACTCGCCGACGAAGAGGTGACTCTGTAACCAAATGCGTAGGACAAAGGCATGTTTGAAGGAATAGTCGACCATCCTAGCGCTTGGACTTCACAAGCTTGCATTTCACCCAAAATGCCAGGATTGTCAAGGGTGCCTCCATACGGCCGAAGATTTGTAGTGAAAGATATTTCGGCAACACCCGGAATCGAATTTCCCTCTTCATATGCATGAAGCTTGAATGCATATCTCGTATTTTCCTTGAGCGTGTTAGCAGGCAATGTCAACCGAACGCTATTCAAGACTGCAGAGGATCCGAGAAGCTCGGAAATATTCATAGATCCACCACTGACAGACCATTGATAAGAAAGCCTTCGCCCTTCTAGGGATAAACAACTCGCCTGCAAATAGATGGGACTCGATACAATTGGACGTTCTCTTTCCAGCGATGATATTGAACAGGATGGAGGATCCCCATTGAATACCTCGACCTGTATGCTGGCTGCAGACCAAATAGCTGCATTGGATTCCTTTGACACGTTGACAGATAGTTCATAGACACCAGTGGACATGTACTGACTTCCTATTTTCCCTATTTGCACACGACTAGACCTCGAAAAAGAGATTGAGGATCCATCAAAAAATCGGCAGGGCTGATTGTTTTGTTTGCTAATACAGGACCACAGGAATGAGAGCTGACTTTGAGTCCCCGGGGCAACATCCAAATCGACCGAGCCGCTTGCATCCAGTGTGTATTGACTTGACGTGCCTATCCCAAGATACGAGCCACCAGCCAGAATGGCTCTTACCCCCGAAAACAAGACAGTGTAAGTAGTTGTTGCACTATTGCACTGTTTCCGACCAGTCTCGGGATCCTGGAGGCAGGCGTCGAAGCGAAACATGTACTGTTTTCCTGCTTGAAGAGAATATGGTGGAATTGTGGTTGTTCTTGTTTCTTTTGTTGCTGGGTTGAGGTCGACCGGAGGTCCAAGCGTCTGAGTCCAGGCGAATTGCAAGCGACTCGCTGAGACACATGCTGGAATGGAAGCGGAGCCAAACAAAACCACTCGTTGGGAACTAAATACTTGATTGTTTACACTGCCGAGTATACTGGCTGAAGGCACTGGCGCATCCAGCTTGGAAATTCCTTTTTGCATGGTTGAAACGATCCCCTGAGGGGAAATAATTGCAAGATGAAAAATGTAGGTCACTCCACCGGGGATAGATGAGGGCAAGCGAACAAAACGCTCGGAAGAGGCCAAGGCAGCTTCAATGCTCGTTTGCCACTCACGATTTAAACTCGGAACAGAAGTAAACGACCACTTGTAGTCAAAATTGTAGCAATAGCTTTCGTAAAGTATTGTCGAAGTAGAGTCCAAAAACACCTCTGAGCAAGAACCAACGGTTTCTGGACCCATCAGTATGGGATATATCTGCAGCTGCATGCTTCCTTTCTCCACTTCAATCGTTCCTTTGGAGTAGATAGGCGCACCATATGAATTCTTTGACTGGATTTTATTTTCCACCAGAGTGATTTGAGAACCAATGCGAAGTATCCCTTCACAATTAGATTGAATCGTTAATTCAGAGTCGCTCTTCCATTCGCAACGAAGATTTAAATCCTGGATGATTATTGAGCAGTCAAAATCTCTGTCTACCCCACCCCTATTTGTTTCCGAGTCGAATTTCACCGAAACATTACGGCCATTTGGAATAAAACTAGCTTTTTCAATTACAGGCGGCAATGTTCCATTGTAATATGACGAGAAGGTGGTAT
>JAIYDG010000019.1 GCA_027487625.1 Bacteroidota bacterium | reverse complement strand
TTTCCATTTTTTTTTTCATTCCCTTGATATAAAATTGGGGGAGGCCGGCAAAATCGTATGAGAGTAAATCGTACCTCGTAAATTTTAACATCGTGACGGGAACATCGTTGAAATGAGAAAATCGTAAACGGTAACATCGTATTTAAGTTCGTATTATTCATATGCGGTTTTTTTGTTGGGAACTGGAAATAATGCTTTGATAGCGGTTCAAACCGCTATCAAAGCATTATATGTGAGTTGCTTCCTAACACATTAGTGATAATCGATGGGGTAATCGATATGTCTACCAACCAAGGTAATTTTGTTTGTTTGTTTGTTTGTTTCTTTGTTTGTTTGTTTGTTTGTTTGTTTGTTTGTTTGTTTGGAAGCCCCGAAAATGGACTTTAACAATTTGGTACGTTTAATTTAATTAATTAAATTTAATTGCTTCTTAAATTATTTAAATGAACCGCTATCGATGCAAAGTATCTAATAACATTTTTATTTTTGTTTGATAGGCCTGGAAGAACGACTACGAGTACGACTCTGAGGAGGAAGCCCGAAGGTGGATGGTGGATGATGGAGGCTTCAATGATTACTTCTTTCCGGGTGTGAACGATCACCTGGAAGCGGATGACTACTCCAGCGACTTCTACACGTCTTCACAGTCTGGATCAGAGTCTGGGACCGAGTCTGGAGCTGATGGGTCGTCCTCCACAGTTTCACCAGCTGAAGAGGATTCCGGACCTGATGGGTCGTCCTCCACGGTTTCAGATGCTGAGGAACCTGAAGAGGATTCCGGACCTGAAGAGGATTCCGGACCTGATGGGTCGTCCACTGAAGAGGAGGAGGAGAAGAAGCCGGAAGAATGATTTCTTGTCTTGTCTAATTGCCTAAATATCTAATATACCGTTCATACCGTTATTGACGTGTTTTTATTTTTTAGGCCTTTTTATGCCGCGATTGACTAAATCTTACAATTTATTGATGGATATGCCGCGATTGACTAAATCTTACAATTTATTGATGGATATGCCGCTATTGATGGATTTTAGTTCAGTTTGGTATTGCGAACTCTATGCATAGCTTGGGGGGTGCCATAGCTTGTTTACATTTTTAGGCACAGGTTTTAACATTTCAGTTTTTATTTCCGCTTTTCCGCATCAGTTTGAGAGGTAGCTCCGTTTTCAGATTCAGTGTAAGTTGAAATATTAAAAATTTTTATAATTTTCTAGGGGTATTAGGGTCAGAAGTTAATGTTGATTGATTGATTGATTGATTGATTGATTGATTGATTGTTTAATTGATTTAGATGGCTCAAAGTGGACACCAGTGTTTTTTCCACCTCGCCAAGGAAATGTTCGGCCGGCAACAGATCCCGCTCGGGCAACAGATCCCGCTCGGGCAACAGAATCCTGTCGGGCAGCAGTATCCGGATGGGCAGCAGTTTCCGGATGGGCAGCAGTATCCTCGTGCTGGTGTCTGGCAGTCAGCAGTATTTTTGCAACCACAGAATGCAAAGTTCCACATCCACGAGGCTCGTCCTATCGTCTGTATTGGAGATGGTCCACGTCGAGTGCGCTATGTCCAATTCCTGAAGTGTGAGCATTTCAACACCTTCAACTGCCCTGCTGGCGGTACCATCATCGATGGAGTTGTCAGCCTCAACGGTCTCCACAACCATGGTTAGATGTCCCCACCTCACCTTTCATCAGGGACCATGGACGGACCATTTCATTTCAATAAAAACCTTTTAATCCAGATTTTGAAATGAAAATATACCCAATCAAAAATACTACTGTTTTTCATTATTTCATAATACTGCGATAGACTAGTAAAAGTCGCGATAGACTTGTAAAATACTGCGATAGACGGTTTATATTAGGTTAAAGAATCAAATCACATGCCGCGATAGATGTCAAAGATAGATAAATGCCGCGATAGACGGTTTCTTTTAGATTAGGTTCAAGAATCAAATCACATGCCGCGATAGATGTTTTATATGCAACAAAAATGTAAATAAATAAATCGCACAGGTATGCCGCAATTGACGGTTTATTAAGTTACGAAAAAAAGCAATAACAGATATTATTGGCGCATAATACTTTTGGTGATCCTGAAGACAGCCTTCAAGTCTTCCAGCTGCATCCTTTTTCCATGTTCTTGAAATAGGTGAATTATCTCTTCGCAAATGTGTTCCTTTTCTTCGTCCTCTTCCTTTTCTTCTTCCTCTTCCTTTTCTTCGTCCTCTTCCTTTCCTTCGTCATGTTTCCGCTTCGGGGCAGCTTTCCTGTAGTACTTTTTGTAATAGTCCTTCGATCGCGGCTCGATAAAAATCCGGACTTCAAGAGTGTCCAAGATTTGTCCAGAATTGTGATCAATGAGAAGAAGTTCTTGTTGTTTTGCAGGTTTGACTTGAAGACCTTGAGTTCGCTCGTTGCGTGTGAGCATTGTGCTTGCTTGGATGAAAGAAATCATCAGGTAATTGGTGTTCTCGACTTCAACAGTCGCACCCTGATGGATGACGTTGCCGGCAGCATCTCGTACTGCTATTGGTCCGTGCTTAACGGTGTGACCTGAAATCGTGAATGGTGAGACCAAGTGACCCGCTCTGTCAAGGACTTCAATTGGTGTGAGTGGAAAAGTTGCTCTTCTCAGGACCAAGTCTATCTTTTTTGTGATCGCTTTCACTGAAAACTCCAACTTGTGTGCTGTCTTGATTCTCAAGCTCAAATTGTCCTTTTCTGGAAAATTTAGACGGAATTGATTGCCTCCTTCATCTTCCGGCTCTGCTTTGATTTCGAGAGGTTCAAAATGGGCCACTTCCTTTACCTCGTAGAGTTGGCAGGGAGACACTGTGCTTGACGCGGCGTCAATCTTAAAAATCTGAAATAATAAAATGTACCGTTATTGACGTTTTCTTTGGCCATTTTGAACATATTGAACATATTGAATACGGAAGATATGGAGCATATTGCGTACCTGTAGAGGGATCCGATTCTCTTGAGGAATCCGATTGTCTTGAGGAATCCGATTGTCTTGAGGAATCCGTTTGTCTTCATGATGCTCGTCCATTTTTGAATTTGAATGTTTGAGGAGAACAAATGGTCTGTCAAGTCAGTTAGGCTGGTGCGGTTAGTAGGGCAGAGTAGGCAGGGCAGTGTTATATCCTCGTGATTGAAGGATTTTAATTGTTTGTTTTTTTGCTTTGTTTGTTTTTTTGCTTTGTTTGTTTTTGTTTTGTTTACTGCGTCAAATTAAAAATTGTTTGTTTACTTTCCTTCTTTGCCACATTTCAAAAATAAATTGGATCGGTGGAGACATACAAACATCTCGTCAAATTAAGAATTGTAAGTTTTTGTTTAATTTGCATTTGCATTGTATTTCTACTAGTAAAATTTTTGTTTGATTGGTATAATAATTGTATTTCTACTAGTAAAATTTTCTTTATGAAATTTCATCTCCATTTCACCCCCATTTCAGATGGCTGTCAGTCGCTCATCTCACGTCCATGATGTCGACATTGTAGACCCGCAATTCGGGTTATGTAGTCAGGTCTTGGCTGAAACGATCCACAGAAGGATTGCCAGGATCGCCCGACTTCGTGAGGCGGACGCGGATGTGCTTGCGGAACGCGCTCCAGATCTGCTCGACGTTGAATGCATCGAAGGGTTGTCCAGAGCCATGAGCAACCTCAATCTGGATACTCGTCCACATTATCGGATTGGAAGTCACCGTGCTGCTCGTTTCAGGCCCAATCCGGATTTCCTCTATGTGGGAAGAGATGATCGTGAACGAGGACTTGGGCCAAACATGTATTTGGTTGCCTCTCGCATTCTCATCGCTTATTCTTCAGTTGCCGGGAACAATCACACTGAAACCGTCGAATTGCTCAGATGCCAGCAAGCCGAACATTCCAACTGCGAATTTTTCGGATACCTCTACAAGCGAGTCATCTTCACTTATGGCTTCCATAACCATGCCTAAACAACCTAGCAAATAACGTGCCTAATGTATCGTTGTATCGTAAAGGAAGATCAATAATAAATCGTCATTGTCACTTTTGTCTAACTCTTACCTAACCTAACCTGGGAATAATGGATAAACCGCGTATATGGTATACCGCGTAAGATGGAATATTTGAATGGTATACCGCGTAAGATGGACTATGTATATGGTATACCGCGTAAGATGGTATATTTGAATGGTATACCGCGCAAGATGGACTATGTATATGGTATACCGCGTAAGATGGTATATTTGAATGGTGAATAACCCACTCCCCCCCCCTACCACTCCCCCCCCCTCTCTCTCTCTAAGCTAGGAGGTTAGGGGAGAAATGGCTGATGGATTGATGGCTGATGGATTGATCAGATTTATGGCTTTTGGGCTGTCTGTGGTAGTTCAGCTGATGTTAGTTAGCTTTTTTCTCTGCCTATTTTTCGGCGTCCTTCAAGGAGTTCAGACGTTAGAAAGAAATTTTCCGTTTTGAAAAAAAATGGATTCTTTTTCAATGGAACATGAATTGGACGACGACTTCTTCCATGGTGCCACAGATGGCTACAACTACTCCACAGTTCCTGGCGAGCGTATCAATTGCTCCAAACTGTACATCTTCGAAGGCCGCGGTTACATCAGGGACTACATCTCCATCGGAGGTGACCGCCTTTACCTGAAGTGCAGAAAATGCCAGCAGAAGCCTGTGAAATGCCTTGGTCGCGCAATTATTGTTGGTGAGTTAGTTATGTTAATTGTTAATTATATTAATTTTTGCGAGGGCCGCTTTAGATTGATTGATTGATTGATTGATTGATTGATAGATATGAACGGCGTGACCAAAAGTTTTGATGTTGAAACTGTTAAAACCGCGATTATAGTTTCGGTTGCGTCTCACGCGGTAACGCTTTAGATTTAATGTATACCGCGTTAGATGGAATAATGTAATGGATTAATAGTGTACCGCGATAGATGCATTACGTCCGTAAGTTGTGTACCGTGATTGATTGGTTATTATTCTTCTTTGCAGGCAACACCATGCGGGTCCGAAAAGAACACACTTGCGCAATCCGAGAACAAGAATTCCAGATCTTGGCAGCAAAGAACACGATGAAAGCCCAAGCTTACAGCACGCCAAAAGCTCTCAACGACATCTATCATGAAGTCCTCACTGACTTTCCTGAAGACATTGGAACAAATCTGGGCTACCACAGTATCGTCAGCACTCTGAAGGACGCCAGGGTGAGGCGGTATCAGAAGGCAAATTGTTCTCCAGAAGAGTTGTGCGCATACCTCGATTCAGAAGACTGCCTGCAAGAAATCAAACCAGTTTGCCAGGGAACCGTCCGATATGTTGAGGACAATGGGACGAAGCACTTTGCCGTCATCTTGGCCAGTCCAAATGTCTTGAAAATGGTGGGACCCCACAACGTTTACCTCATGTGTGACGCCACCTTCAGGACTGCTCCTCGCCCGTTTGCGCAACTCTTCAACTTGATGGTCTCCTACTGCGGAGTTTGCATTCCGATAATGCACATCTGCATGACGTCCAAGCACAATGGCCTTTATGAAGGCGTCATGAGGAAGGTGCGTTCGATCTGTCCTAGTCTTGAGCCGCGAATCATCAAGAGTGACTACGAGCTTGCCCTCATGAAGGCGCTTCAAACGACATTTCCAAATGCAACGCTCTCAGGCTGCTACTTTCATTTCGCACAAGCTGTCTTCAGGGCCATGATGAGACCAGGTAATGTTTTGTGATTGATTGATTTATATGATGAAAAACCGCATAAGAAGTTAGTTATGTACTTAAATTCGCATACCGTGATAGATTGATTTTCATGATTTGATTTAATCACTTACAGGTCATGGCTTATCCAGTTATTACCACAATAACAATGATCACGGAGTGAAGGACATCATGCGCCGATATCTCGCGTTGTGCTTATTGCCGGCCAACGAAATCGCAGAGGAGTGCGCCCAGATCAAGAGGAAGATCCGAGGTATCATGGATCCCACAGCACGTCGCAAGCTCATGCTCTTCCACGAAAGCTACGTCGTGGGCTTCTGGGTTCGCAAAGTTCGTCCATCTCGCATATCTGTGTATATGCATCGCTTCAAGACCAACAATTACATCGAAAATTTTCACCGTCGCATCGGAGAACGCATCACGTTCCACGCCAACTTCTTCCGTTTCGTCAATGAGCTTGATCAGATTGTCTTCACGCGAACAGGGCTGATCCTTAGGCAGATCGACCGTGGCATCCAAGTCGTCAATAACCTCACTCCGGATCACGCCAAGCACAAGCTGTAAGTTTGAAAGTTGTTAAAAAAACATTCTTAATAATAATATACCGTGATTGACGTTATTGATTGACCGTGATTGACGTAAATCATTGCATTTTAAAATTGATTTTGATTTTGTCCTTTCAGCGCCATTGAGAAATTGGAACGCCAATACTACGACGGAAAGATTTCCTCGTCTGAATTCCTCGATCAAGCTTGCCACTTCTACGATTCCTGGACTGTCCACACTTTGGAAGACGCCTGGAATGAAGAGTATGGTCCTTACATCATGCAGATTGACGAGCCTCGTGCCGCAGAAGGATATGACGCACTCAATGAGGAAGCTGGACTGGAACCGGTCGAGATTCCAGATGATTTACCTGCTCCTGGTCTTCTGCCTCTTCCTCCACCACCCCAACAACAACAACCCGGCGAACGTAGATTTCGTGCGTGCGCTGTCTGTTACAGCGAGTTCACCGAAGACAACGTGATGATGTTGATGCCTTGCAAACATTGCTTTTGCAATACTTGCGTCAACAACGAAATCTACCCACTTCGGAGGCTAGATGAAGGCTTCGTGGACTGGGTCATGCGGTGCCAAACATGCCCAACATGTCGAGGCATAGTTGACGAGGCGTTCAAGATCTTTCCCAATGCAGTTACGCTTACGGAGTATGACTTGGTCATTCCAGTGGTTGCCGCCCAACCTGCAGCCCAGCCTGCAGCCCAGCCTGCAGCCCAGCAAGGAGTTCAGCCTGCAGCCCAGCAAGGAGCCCAGCAAGGAGCCCAGCAAGGAGTTCAGCCTGCAGCCCAGCAAGGAGCCCAACAAGGAGCCCAACAAGGAGCCCAACAAGGAGCCCAACAAGGAGACGGAGCTGATCGTGATGCAGCTGAGCGTGCGGCAGCTATTGCGGCTGCAGGTATCGAGGTCGAGAGAGAGATGGCCGAGGACCGGAGACGATCGGCCGAAGCCGAAAGGAGGAGGAAAGAAAACCAGCGAATTGTCCGCGAACTGATGCACACTGAAAGGTACTTAAAAAAGTGAATCCCGTGATAGATTGGTTATTGGTTATTACGTAACCTCTGTTACCGTGAAAGATGGATTATTTATTATTTTTATTATCTTTCAGACATCGCGGTGCTCCCCTTCCCACTTCTAATTGGGACACCCTCGAAGATGAAGTGGAGCTAGAAGATTTCGACCTCAGTCAGCCCTCAACTTCAAGTCAGCGGCCTCTGCCTGCCATTGGTCAACAACCTCCGCGCGCAAGAGCACAACCAACCGCGGAAGGTGGACGTGGACGTGGTCGAGGACGTGGTCGAGGACGTGGTCGAGGACGTGGTCGAGGAAAGCAACCGAATGACCGTGCATCTGTGGCTCTACAACTTGACCGTCGTGCAATCAGCGTTCTGAAAGGGAAACAACCCGCACCCCGCTGCAGGTTAACCCAATCACAGCCCATCAGTAGCAGCAGGACAGAGCCGCCGGTGGACTTCGACAATCCAGTTCCTGGACCTTCCGGAACAAAGAGAAGGCGGGAACCTACCTTTTCTTTCTCTGATTCTGATTAGACGAGAAGCCGCCCAACTAAAATGACCAAACCTTTTCTTTCTTTTTTTGTCCTATATTCTGGACTTATGATCGTAACAGACCGTGTATAAATTATTAAATCATGCTTCTTGATACCGCATAAGAAGTATTGTATATGAATTAACGGTTATAATGTATGTGCTTTCTTTTTCCTTATATTTTTTTGTAATAACTAACAAGTCACAAGTCCCCGATTGCGGGTCCTTATCCTTTTTAGATGACTAAAAAAGGCTAAGATTTTTGTTCATGAAATCCATTGCCGTAATGAATGTACATATTTTTCTATTTAATTCCTCACTTACATTTGTAATAGGTTCAATCCAATATGCCTTAAAAATGCGGTAGAAACTGATTCATTATGACCTCTGTTTGTAAAAACATCTGATGTTGAGTTTCAATAAATGTCTTCGAACCTATTACGTTCTCTACTTTGTGTTCGAATGGTGTTTAAGCTAAGGTATCTATTAAAAAAGTGCCGCATAAGAAGCATACAATTTGTAAACCTGTGTAAATATTAATTATACCGCATAAGACCGATAAGACGACACTGCCATGTATGGCCATATGGGCAGTTTTGGCAGAATATTAATTTAAAATTGGCGCGCACTGAAAGTAAACAAAAAATGTGGCTGTATACGCGGTTGGGCGGTTTCGGCAGAATATTAAATTTGTTCTTGCGCGCGCAAAGAAAGTAAACAACGAATCAGTTGAAAAGCGTTTGTCTGAACGAAGGCTGCTATTTTTTTTAAGTTTTAAAATCGAAAGTACAAGCGTTAATTTTATTATATAAAAAAACTAATTAGCGTCGTTTCTACAATGCCTCCAAAGAAGGGTGGAAAAAAGCGTCAAAAAACAGATCGTCCGACCTCTGATGACGAACAAGAGGTAAATTTTTATTGATAATTTTTAAGTTTTTTTATTGTAATTACTGTAAGATAATTACTTGTAGCGTGCCACTTCGCATTGCGTCAGCCATCTGTTTTTAAGTTTGGATTATTGTCATTACTGTAAGATAACGACCTGTTGCGTGCCACTTCGCATTGCCTCAGCTATTTTTAAGTCTGAATTATTGTCGCCAACGACGCTAACTAATATCACTTTGTTAATAGCTAGGATGCCGCTAACGACGCTAACTAATATTACTTTGTTAATAGTTAGGATGCCGCTAACGACGCAATATTACTTTGTTAATAGCTAGAATGCCGCTAACGACGCAATTTTACTTTGTTAATATTTTTTTTTGTAGGCGAAGAAGCAACGGGTTGATCAGGATGATG
>JAIYDG010000101.1 GCA_027487625.1 Bacteroidota bacterium | reverse complement strand
GAAAACTTTCATATTTGACTACAAAAACATCATAGATTGATTGAGATTTATAATAGAGTTTATTCCAGATTTGTTATTAGGTTTCTCCGAAAAAGTATGTACAGTAATTTGTTTGTTTGTTTATTTGATACTGACCCATCATAGTTACACGAAAACACATTTCAATATAACACATATTAAAGGGTCAGAACAGAGACCATTTTTTCATTATAAAAAAGACAAAGCGTCAACACGACAACAGCATGCCAACAACCTACATTGATAACAGCGAGTTTTGTATAATTCTTATTTTACACTGCAGCTTAAAAGTGTTGATTGGTAAGTCTAACCACGTTTTATCAATGATGTTAGTTATCGATCTTAATCTGTTTTTAATCACGTTAAGTCCAACTTTGAATCTGTTTGCTCTTACAAATGTAGCTCTACAATTTCTTCGGTTTTGCAGGGTAATCTGTTGAATTTCAACTTGATGGCCTAACGGTATGTTATTTTTTACATGATAAAGGTTAATTGCAGTCTGATATATTGAGAAGATTTTAGGGGTGGATCTGTTAAATTTCTTATGCAATGACATGTACGATAAATCATTATCAATCAATTTCAGAATTTGGCCGGAGTGTGAGAACAATTTTTTAAACAATCTCTCCTTTAAATTGGGCAACAGCCACACTTGCGAACCGTAATAAAGTCTTGAGAACACATTTGCAGTTAGTAGTCCGATCATTTCTTTTTCAGTGAAGAATTTTCGCAGTCTTCTCATCGCATGTAGTTTCTTCCTCGATTTAAGGATTGCAGAGTCCACTTGTAGATCCCAAGCCAATCGACTGTCAAACCGAATCCCTAACACGTTCATTGATTGTTGCGACTCGATAGTGACTGAACCGATTTTAATTTGACCACGTCCAGTATCAATTCTGTGAAACACGACCAATTCAGTTTTCTCCACATTTACTTTCAAGCCCGATCCGGACATCCACTGCTCTGCTTCAATTACTCTCTTCTGGAGGTCTTTTAGAGCTGCTTCTTTGTTCTTATGAATTCCGAGCTGATAATTATCATCAGCATAGGTAAGAACGTTTTTTGTAGAGACAAATGGTGCCATGTAGTAGTTGAAGAGGACAGGCCCAAGGATCGACCCTTGTCCAGAGCCAAACTCAATTTTGTAAAACTCCGAGCATTCACTTCCAACTTCCACATATGCGATCCTTCCATCCAGCCAAGCCTTGATCAGATTCAAAACGTCCTCAGGTATTCCAAGATTTTTCATTCTTTTCAGCAGCAAATTAACGTCGATGACGTCAAAAGCAGCACTCAAGTCCATGCTTGCGACTGCGACGTAGTTGTCTTCGTCCATTGCTTTTGCAATTTGATTTTGCAATTCAAGTGACGCCGTTATAGTACTTCTGTTTTTCTTGAAGCCATGTTGAGTAATCCCACTTAGGTCTAATTGTTTGTTCTTTTCAACTTGAAGTAGTCGCTCCAGGATTAGTCTTTCAAATATCTTGGAGCTTGCACATAAGTTTGAAATAGGTCTGTAATTTTCAATCTTATTCCGGGCACCCTTCTTAAATACTGGGATTGTCCTTGCTGTGCGCCATTTTTCAGGCACGGTTTTCTGCTCATAGATTAGATTCAGTAGTTTGCAGTAGACTGGAGCGAGAAGTGCTGCTCCATCTTTCAGTATTGTAACCGGAATGTTGTCGTAACCGTAGCAACGTTTATTTTTAAGACCACACATAGCTTTTGTAATATTTTCTGTAGTAAAAAAGTTCATACTTTCGCATTGCACCCTTTGAGGACCATTGTCGATGTCAGGCTTGACTCCAGTTTCAGTTGTTATTTTCTTTACTTTATCGGTGAAGAAGTTTGCAAAGGCTTGTGCCTTACTGGCATCTGAGCTAAACTCATTCGTGGAGCAGAACATTGAGGAGGGGAGAGATTCACGAGGTTTGTCCTCAGCTAGTTTGTAACCTTGCCAGAGACCTTGTGCACCTCCCTCCAGGATCATTCTTCGAATTTTCTTCCTCTTTGAGTTTGACTTCACTTCTCGTATCCTCTTTGATAGTAACTTGCATCTCACAAAGAGATCAATATTTTGTCTTCTTTTTGCATTCTTGTACAGATTCTTTCTTTTACGCTTCAAGTCCGATATTTTCTGATTTTCATACACATTGTTCCGGATTGTCTTTTCCTCCAAAGGTACCAAGGTATTAAACGCGCGCATTATTTTCTGTTCCATTTCGTCGTAGAAGTCTTCGACGTTTATACATCTGATGGACCAGTTTTCCAATTCTAAGTTTTCCAGCAGATTTTCTTTGGTATAATTCTTCCAGTTTCTCATCCACACTTTTTGTTTAACGTTCGAAACTCTTAGAGACATAGTTGCCATCACAGGACAATGATCACTTGTTTCAATTGACAGTTCATTTATATCATCAACCAGGCTGGAGTCATTAACATAGATATGATCCAAAATTGAAGTCTTTACCGCACCTTGTACCTCCCTGGCCCAAGTAGGAAAGTCGACGAGTTGTAGTAGCTGTTGCTCTGTTTCAAAAGCTTTCCACGTTTCATACAGCCTAGAGTGATGATATGTTGGGTCATTTCGTTTTAGTTGATCAAGATTGAAATCTCCCAATAAAATGATCTTTTTGTTCCCTTCAAAAAGTGCAGTCAAGGTCACGATTTGTTCATTAAATGCTGAAAGATGATCTCGGTGTGTAGTTAACTGATACGTTCGATAGAGCGAAGCGACGTACACTTTTAGGCCTAGAAGCTGCACAAATATTAGATGGGTGTTCGGTCTCTCAAGAGCATGCAACCTTTTATATCCTATATTACGATTAATGTACATCATTGTTCTGATTTTAAATTGTGCTGAAGTGGTTTCAAGCTCCATACAGTAATTCTGAATTTCATATTCGTCCAGACTCTCATCAGGCTTAATTTCGACTTCTTGCAAACACAATATATCAATCTCATT
>JAIYDG010000294.1 GCA_027487625.1 Bacteroidota bacterium | reverse complement strand
TGTTTTCCACTTTATTAGAGCTTCTTCTTTTTTATCTAACATATAAAGTACATCTCCAAGGTGTTCAATTACCTCTGCGTTGTTTGGTGACATTTCTAATGAACGCTCAATATAAATTTTAGCTTCATCATATTGTTTTTTCTGATATTGAATCCATCCATAAGTATCTTGGTATGATGCGTTGTCTGGGTCTAGACTCATACTTTTTCTACTCATACTGTCTGCTTTTTCCAAGCGTTCCAATCTTAGTGATAGGAAGTAAGCATAATTGTTTAATGCGTAAGGATTTTCAGGATTGATCACCAATGCTTCATCATAAGCTGAATCACATAGTTTGTATTTTTTAGCATAATGTGCTGCATCACCTAATGTGCTTAATAGTTGTGCTTTTATTTCGTCCTCATCTGCAACTTCTACACCTTTTAATGATGAATAAATTGCATCTTCATAATCTTTTAATTGCATTGATGATAAACTTCTGAATAAATAAGCAGGAGCATAAATTGGAAACAGCTCATTTACTTTTTTACAATCGGCATTCATCAAGTCAAAACGCTGCATTATTTGGTCGCATTGTAAAACTTGTTCCCACGATAATAATCCACCATTGTGTTGTTCAGTAGCCGTTAAATAATTTGTTCTAGCTTCTTCTACTTTTTTTTCTTGCATTAACAAATCACCCTTTAAAATATAGGGTGTAGGGTCGCTTGAATTGGCTGCCATGAATGTATCAACCAATTGAACGCAAACGTCATGATGTTTAGGTTCAAAGAAGTTTGATGGAATGGTTTGAGTAAGTATATTAAGTTTAGTTTTTATATCAACATTACTCCTAAGTCCTCTGAATAAGTAAGCTAAACTTTTTTCTTTATCATTTTTAACTCTATAATGGTCACTAATTGCAAAACTCGCATATCCATTGTTGGGCTCTTTTTTTAGTATTGATTCATAGATATCCAAGGCTTCTTTTTCTTTTCCTGCCGACATATACAAATCAGCTAAGGCTCCTCTGTATTCTTGCTTTTCAGGAAATGCACTTATTAGTTTTTCAACTTCTTTAATGGCTTTACTTAGTTTTCCTTGCTTTAAATAGATTTGTTCTTTTTGGCGAATGACTGTTTCGTTTATTCCAACAATTTTTTCGTATTGATCAAATGTTTTTAATGATGCTTTAGGATTTTCATCCATTAGTTGAATCATCGCTAATTCATACAAAACCTCTGTATTTTTTGTGTTTTTGTAATGATTCTTTAGCAGGTTTTCTGCTTTTTTATAATTTCTTGTGTACTTGTAAATGTCTACCAATTGTCTGGTATACCATTCATTTTTTGGCTCAAGTAAAACAGCTTTTTCATTAATGATTTCTGCTTCAGCTATTTTTTTGCCTTGTAATAAAACATTAGATAATTGAAATTGAGTATTAGCATTATCTGGATTGATTTGTAATGCTTTTTTAAAGTTCTCTTCTGCTTCAACAAAATTATTAATCATCTTCTCACGCATTCCTGCGAAGAAGTATTTGTCGAACTCCATTTTTTGAACCTCTGTTAATGGCTTCTTTTGCCCAAATGCAAAAGAAGACACTAACAGAAATAATACTATTCCTGTTAAGTGCTTTCTCAATGTTTTATAAATTTAATACGAACTATTGTTCAGTGCTGAAATCTCCCATGCTTAAATCACGGGCTGTTCCTTTGTATTCAACGCTGCTTCCTATCATAGAATTGTCTATGACAGCATTGCTAATTTTTGTTGATTTTTGAATGATACTGTTAGAAACAACAGATTTTTCAATGCTGCTTCCATCGCCAATACTCACATTTGGACCAACTATCGCATTTTTTATACTTACATTTTTACCGATATAACATGGCGGAATGATGACAGAATTTTCTTGTTTTAAAGAATCATCAATCATCTTTTCTCCTGCATCTTGCATAAATGCCAATATTCTTGAATTGGTATAAACAGTTGCATTTTTATTTCCACAATCTAACCACTCAGTTACCTGACCTGGAACAAATTTTGTTCCTTTGGTTTTCATGTTTTCTAAACCATTAGTTAATTGATATTCACCTTTTTCTTTGATATCATTGTCTAATAAATATTGCAATTCACTTCTTAAATATGCTCCGTCTTTGAAATAGTATATTCCAATGATTGCTAAATCTGATACAAATTGCTCAGGTTTTTCTACAAAATCAGTAATTGTATTGTTTGCATCAACTTTAACTACACCAAACGGACGAGGGTCTTCAACTTTTTGTACCCAGATAATTCCATCTTGCTCTCTGTCTAAAGTGAAGTCAGCTTTGAATAAAGTATCAGCAAATACAACCAAAACATTTCCATCTAAACTTTCTTTAGCACACATAATGGCATGTGCAGTTCCTAATGGTTCATGTTGGTAATAAATACTTCCTTTAGCCCCTAGTTTACCCGCTACTTCAACAAGTTGTTTTTCTACTTCTGCTCCAAATGTTGGACCGATAATGTAAGCAACTTCTTCAATTTGTGTTCCGCATACATGAGCCAAATCTTCAATTATCTTCTGAACAATTGGTTTTCCTGCAACAGGAATAAGTGGTTTTGGTACAGTTAGGGTATGTGGTCTCATACGTTTGCCCATTCCGGCCATAGGTACAATAATTCTCATAGTATTATTTTTTATCTTTTGAATTGTGTCGGAAAATTAGTCTTTTCAGTTGATTCTTCAAGTGATTTTAAATGAACTTTACATTAATGGCTATTTTCCAGTACTTCCATATCCTCCTTCACCTCGGTTTGTTTGCGATAATTCAGTTGATATTTGCCATTTTATTTGTTCGTGTTTTGAAATAACCATTTGGGCAATTCTTTCGCCATCCTTTATTTCAAATGCTTCATTACCAAGGTTAATAAGTAATACTTTAAGTTCTCCTCTATAATCTGCATCTATGGTTCCCGGACTATTTAAAACGGTAATTCCATGTTTAAATGCCAATCCACTTCTGGGTCTTATTTGAGCTTCAAAGCCAATTGGAAGTTCAATTTTTAAACCCGTGGATATTAGTTTTCTTTCTCTTGGTGCAAGAATTACAGATTCTTCAAGGTTTGCCTGTAAATCCAATCCCGCTGCATGTTCTGTTTGATAAGCAGGAAGTGAATGTTTAGATTCATTTATAATTTTTACGTCTAACATTTAGCTTAGATTTTGAATTGTTTTTTTCTCATTATAATAACCAATTAATCCAAAAAGTATGAGAAATGAAATTCCAATTGAATAATATAATAATTCTGATTCTACTCTACTTTGTAATTGAATACCAACGAAATATAGGATGAGGGAAATAATTGAATATTTGAAAAATTTCGAGATATCATAGGGAATAGGATAGTATTTCTGACCCATTTTATATCCAATAATCATCATACTTGAATAGCAGATTAATGTTGCAATTGCAGAGCCCAAATATCCTAAAATTGGAATTAGAATAAAATTCATTACCAGTGTTATGATGGCACCTATAACTGAAATA
>JAIYDG010000505.1 GCA_027487625.1 Bacteroidota bacterium | reverse complement strand
TTTGATGTATTTAAAAAAGAATTAAGTATTCAAGAAATAGAAGCGCTAAAATTTCTCTACGCATACATGCCGCTTTCCGATTTAGCAGATTATGATGGAGAGTTCTATTTAAAAAATGTCCAATCAAGTTTTAAAGCTAAAGACTTTTTTTCATGGGGTGATGATGTTCCTGAAAATTTATTCAGACACTTTGTATTACCAGTTCGAGTAAACAATGAAACAATGGATACTGCCCGACTTTATTTTTTTGAAGAACTAAAAAATAGAGTAAAAGACCTAAGTATGAAGGAGGCGGTTTTAGAAGTAAATCATTGGTGTCATGAAAAGGTGGTTTATAAATCTACCGATAGTAGAACTTCAGGTCCGTTAAATACAATTAAAACAGCTTATGGAAGATGTGGGGAAGAATCAACATTTACTACGGCAGCGCTTAGAACTATTGGCATCCCAGCCCGTCAATGTTATACTCCAAGATGGGCACATTCTGATGATAATCATGCTTGGGTAGAGGTTTGGGTTGATGGTAAATGGCATTTTATTGGAGCATGTGAACCTGAACCTGACTTAGATTTAGCTTGGTTTACTGGTCCCGCTAAAAGAGCCATGTTAGTGAATACTACTGTTTACGGTGATTATACAGGCGATGAAGAAGTATTAGAAAAAACATCTTGGTTTACAAAAATTAATATCCTTTCAAATTATACAGAAACTAAAATGGTATTTGTAAAAGTTGTTGATGAATTTGGAAAGCCAATTGAAGGTGCACAAGTTGATTTTTGTTTATATAATTATGCAGAATTTTTTCCTTTATCAAAGAGAAAATCAGATAAGAACGGAATTGCCTCTTTTCTTACGGGTAAAGGCGATTTAATGATTTATGTTAACTATGAAAATCAGATTAAGTATGAGAAATTAGATGTAAGATTAATTGATACATTATATATAACTCCTAATCAGAAAATGGGAGAAGAAAAAGTAGTTCAATACGACTTAATTGCACCGATTGAATTGAGTGTTGAGAATAAGCCAAATGAAGAAATGGTAAAAAAGAATTCTGCTTTACTTCAATTAGAAGATAGCATCAGAAGGATTTATACCAATACATTTATTGATTCAATTAAATCAGTATCAATTGCTGAAAACCTAAAAATGAATTTTGATTCAGTTCGATATGTTTTAGAAAAAAGCTGCGGTAATTATCAAACCATTCTAAATTTTTTGAAGTTGGATAAAGGTCCATTAAATTTAAAACTTCCATTTTTATATAGCCTTTCAGAGAAAGACTTAAGAGATATTTCTGAGGATGTTTTAAAAGATCATTTTCTTTTTTCTAACAACTTAAATTATTCAGAAACTGATTTTGTAAAGTATGTAATGAATCCAAGGATTGGGATTGAAATGGCCCGACCTTATAAAGAAGAATTCCAAAAATCATTTAGTAAAAACAGTACAGCTTATTTTAGAACCAATCCTGAAAAAATTGTTGAATGGGTCAAAGAACAAATAACAATTGTAGACTCGATTAACTATTATAAAATTAGTATTTCTCCATTAGGTGTTCATCAATTAAGATTAGCTGATATTGCTTCTAGAAATACCTATTTTGTTGCTATGAGTAGAAGTTTTGGTGTTGCAGCTCGAATAGAATCAGCAACTAAAAAACCTCAGTATTTAATTAAAGGAAACTGGGTTGAAGTAAATTTAGATAAAATCGCACCTAAGGCAGTAAACTCAAATAGTACAGCTTCAATAAGCTTGCTGAATTCATCAAAGCAAAAAGATTTTAAGCCGGTTTATTCGATACATTTTAGTTTAGCTGTTTTTGAAAATGGAAGGTACAAGACCCTAGATTTTGAGGAAAATCCAATCATGAATAATTTTCCAGTTAATTTACAATTAAGCGAAGGAAATTATCTTTTAGTTACTGGTGCTCGTAAACCTGATGGTTCAGTTTTGAATTCAATGAAATTTTTCAATATCATTAAAGGCAAAAACATAACATTAGATATTAGTCCAAGAGATTTGAGTTCGGTTCCAACAGTTTTAGGAAAAATTAATATGGACGAAAATCTTTCAATTTTTGGAAAATCATCCATGAGTTTAAAAGGTATAGCTAAAGAAAAAGGAATAGTTCTAATATGGTTAGGTCCTGAAAAAGAACCAACAAAACATGTATTGGCTGAACTATTACCTGTTAAATCGAAGTTCGAAAATTGGGGAGGAGGCTTTGTTTTCTTAGCTGAATCAGAACAAAAGGCTCAGTTGTTTAGTACTAAAAAATACAATGGAATTCCATTTCAAAATCAGTTAGCCTTTGATGAAGAGAATAAATATTTAAGCAAGTTATTGTCTGCATGTAAAAGAAAACTTCCTTTAGAATTCCCAGTCTTAGTCTATGTTAATTTGAAAGGAGAGGTTCAATATTTATCAAATGGCTATCAAATTGGAAATGTAGAAATGTTAGAAAAAGTTGTTCAGAAAGATTACGAATGTCAGAAAAGTTGTGTTGTACCTCAGTAGAAAAAGTTTATTTTTTTACTGATTTTAAATCTAACAAAACTTCTCTTATTGATTGGTATGTGTCTAATTCCTCTGGATTTAAATTTTGCCAATCAAACCAACGAGCGTCTGTAATATTTTCTTCTTCTTGAGGAACCAGATTTCCATTGAATTCAGTTTTCATTAAAAACCAATAGGTGATTTTTAAAAATCTATGGCCTTGTATTTTGTAGGTATGAAAACTTTTTCCTAGGTCTTTTTGAATGCTTAGTTTGTTAATGCCACATTCTTCTTCAACTTCTCGTTTTGCGCCTTGTTCCTGCGATTCTCCCGGATCAATTTTTCCTTTTGGAAGGTCCCATTTCCCTAAACGTTTTATGAGTAAAATTTGATCTTTGTCGTTAAAAACAAGTCCACCACCGGCCTCAATAGCAATAAAATGAGTCCTAAATTCTTCGAAAATTAGTTTAGGGTGCGCATCAACAACCCAACAACCTTTATGACTAAGACCTTCAATTTTTCTTACCCAATCCATGATTGAAACGGATTCTGGATGATTGATTTTCTCAAGCTCCTGAAAGCGAGCCGGAATTTCTTCACTTTTTGTAAGTATTAAAGGCTTATCGTTTATGAAAATTTTATACATTTGTGGTCATGAATAATAGCCCGGAAGCAGCAGCAAAGATAGCAGAATATTTATTGGAAATACAGGCAATTCGCCTTCAACCTGAAAATCCTTTTACTTGGGCTAGTGGTTGGAAAAGTCCGATTTACAGCGATAATAGATTGGCACTGTCTTATCCTGAAGTTAGAACGTATATAAAAAAGGAAATGGGAAAGTTTGTGAAATCACATTTTCCTGAAGCAGAAGCAATAGTTGGTGTAGCAACAGCTGGAATTGCTCCAGGCGCTTTAATAGCTGATGAGCTTGAATTGCCTTTTGGTTATGTAAGATCTGAAGCCAAAAAACATGGAATGGGTAAACAAGTGGAAGGAAATATCCCTGTAGGAACAAAAATAGTTGTGATAGAAGATTTAGTTTCAACAGGCAAAAGCAGTTTACAGGCAGTTGATGCATTAAGGGCACATGGTGCTGAAGTCTTAGGTATGGCTAGTATTTTTACCTATGGTTTTGAAGCAGCAGTAAAAGCTTTTGAATCGGCGAATTGTAAATATGTCTCTTTGTGTAATTATCATGTATTAATTGAAGTTGCAGCTGCTAAGGGTTTAGTAAAAGAAGAACAACTAGCTTTATTAGCTGATTGGCGTAAATCTCCAGAAACTTGGGGACAGTAGTAGCATGTATAGAATGCGATTACATCCAAATCCGCTTGTGACGCTGTTTGCTATCTGGTTTAGTTTTTGGTTAATTCTTATTTTTTTAATTTTATATCCTTTCATGTTCATTTTCCTAGAAAATGAAAAAACATACAAAAAAGCACATTTTGTTAGAAAACTATGGGCAGATAGTGTCTTAAAAATTGGTTTTATTAGGGTTAAAACAGTTGTAGAATCTGAATACGATAAAAATAAAACCTATATAATTACTCCAAACCATGTTTCTCGTTTAGATATTATTTGTTTAGTAGCAAAACTTCCTTTGTTTTTAAGTTTTTTGGCAATGGAAGATTTCAAAAGAGTACCATTATTTGGGAAATGGTTTAGAAGCATCGATTTAAGTGTCAATAAAAGAAATCCAGTTCAAGCAGCTAAATCTTATTTACAATCAAAAAAAGTAATTGATAGCGGTAGGAGTTTGGTGATGTTTCCGGAGGCAACAATTTCTAAAATAGTTCCACAATTATCTGATTTTAAAGATGGTCCATTTCGTTTAGCGATTGAAAAACAAGTTCCAATTTTACCAATTACTTATATTGGAAATCATAAATTAATTCCAGACCAAGGAGTTTTTGAAATCAGACCAGGAAAAGTTATTCAATACATTCATTCACCGATAGAAACAAGTGGTTTAAGACTTGAAGATGTTGAATTTTTAAAAAATAAAGTGAAGGATATCATTCAAAACAAACTTCAGGAGTATAATTCTTATTAGGTTTTATTTGATTTAGGTTTAATCCGCAAATCAATCTAAAATGAATCATTTTTAAATATTCTATGCCGTTGAAATAATTAGTTTGATTAAGTCATTGTTATGGCCGTTTTTTGAATAAGAAATTTTATCAGTTTGCCAAAAGTTACCAAAAATCCGCTTAGAATAATCTACATTTTGTATTTGCTATTGACTGCAATGGCAATTTTCTTTGTTATTTACATTCCCGTTAGATGGGCATTAGCAAAACCGGAACGTTATCCAACGGCACATAAATTAAGAGTGTTTTGGGGTAAATTGTTGTTATTTCTGGGATTCATTCGGGTTAAAAATGTATTTGAAGTAGAAATCAAGAATGATAGACCATATATCATTGCACCCAATCATACTTCTTATATCGATATTGCTACTGTTACAAGTGCTTTGGATATGTTGGATTTTAGTTTTATGGCTAAAGCAGAATTGTTAAAAGTTCCATTGTTCGGTATTTGGTTCAGAACAATTGACATTGCTGTTGATAGAAAAAATGCAAGAAAATCGGCAGAGGCTTACATTAAAGCAATTAGATTTTTTGATTCAGGCAGAAGTTTAGTCATATTCCCTGAAGGAACAATTTCAGCTCAGGTTCCTAAAATGATTAAATTTAAAGAAGGTCCTTTTAAAATGGCTATCGAAAAGCAGATTGATATTATTCCTGTAAGTATCATTGGAAATCATAAAATTTTTAATGATGCAGGTGAAATCACTGGTGGGCCTGGAAAAGTTATTCAATACATCCATAAACCGGTTTCAACTAAAGGATTAACAATGGATGATTTAGAGGCACTAAAAATGCAGGTTTTTGATACAATTAATAATAAATTACTAGCTCATGGATATTAATGATGAAACAATAGACAAACTTTCAGACCTTGCAAAGCTTGAGTTTAAAGGTGAAGAAAGAGAAGGTATTAAAAAAGATTTAAGTAGAATCTTGAGCTATTTTGAAACACTTAATGAGCTGAATACTGATGATGTTGAACCATTAATTTTTATGTCAGATGAAGTTAATGTTTTAAGAGAAGATATTGCTCAAACAGATATTACCAAAGAGGAAGCATTAAGAAACGCACCTGCGAAAGATTCTGATTATTTCAGGGTTCCAAAAGTATTTGATAAATAAAATGACAAAACCAGTATTGGAAATTAATGGAATAGGTAAAACTTATACCATTGGAAATGTAGTTGTAGATGCTTTACGCTCTGTTGATTTACATATTCAAAAAGGAGAATATGTTGCACTTATGGGTCCTTCTGGTTCAGGTAAATCTACTTTGATGAATATTCTTGGTTGTTTGGATACGCCTAGCAGAGGAACCTATTTTTTAAATGGAACCGATGTTAGTCATATGACCGACAATTCCCTTGCTGAAATTAGAAATAAGGAAATTGGGTTTATATTTCAGACATTTAATTTGTTGGCAAGAAATACATCTCTGGATAATGTCGCACTTCCTCTAGTTTATGCAGGAGTGAGTAAAAAAGAAAGATTAGATAGAGCTGAAAAGGCACTTCAAAGTGTTGGATTAGGCGATAGAATTGACCACAAACCTAATGAACTTTCAGGTGGTCAAAGGCAACGTGTGGCAATAGCAAGAGCATTGGTAAACAGACCTGCTATTATTTTAGCAGATGAACCTACGGGTAACTTAGATACCAAAACTTCCCATGAAATTATGGATTTACTTGAGGAGATTCATAATCAAGGAAATACTGTAATTATTGTAACCCACGAAGAAGATATCGCAAAAAGAGCTAAAAGAATTGTAAGGTTACGAGATGGTTCTGTTGAAAGTGATACTGCTTCAGTTTAAAGTTCACATTCAAAATAAAAGTGCTCTTTAAATTTGGATTTTAAATCCTGCTTTTTGTCGAAAATTCCAAAAACTGCCGAGCCACTTCCGCTCATTGAAGCATAAATTGCTCCTGTAGCATAAAGTTGGTTTTTAATTGCTTCAATAATTGGTACATGAGGAAAAATGCTTTTTTCGAAATCATTAAACAATGAATTTTTCCATTCTGAAATTGGCTTTCTCAAAATACCTTTTAATTCGCCTTTAGCATCTTCCCCTCTTTTATTCACAGATGAAAATGCCATTGCTGTGCTAATATGAACATCAGGTTTTACTATTACAAGGTGATATCCCTTTAAGTTTAATTCGAAATTTTCAATGATTTCACCTCTTCCACTAATAAATGAAGGTTTATTTTCTATGAAAAAAGGACAATCACTTCCAAGTATAGCAGCGTAATCTAAAAGCTCATTTTTATTTAAGCCTAATTTGAAATAATCGTTTAATAGTTTTAAGCAAAATGCTGCATCAGATGAGCCTCCACCTAATCCGGCTCCCATAGGAATATTCTTATAAAAAGCACAAGATATTGGTGTTAAATCGTATTTATCGGCTAACAATAACCAGGCTTTATAAATTAGGTTTTTCTCTAATTCGCCATCAACTGCAAGTCCAAAAGCTTTGTATTCAAATTTATTTATTGAATCTAATCTTAATGGTGCAATTTCTAAAACATCACAGAGTGGAACAGGCAGAAATAAGGATTCTAGATTATGAAACCCATCTTCTCTTTTGTTAATAATATGAAGTCCAAGATTGATTTTTGCGTTAGGAAAACAAATCATATTTCTACTTAAATTAATTTGGCCCTCTTCATCAAAAATGGAAATAAAATTTGGTTAAAATCATTGCCAATAAATGCCTCAATAAGTTCGATTTTATACTGTAAGCAAGTTGTTTTTAATACCAGTTTAAAGGCTTCGAATTGCTGCAAATATTCTTGTTGAATTGCTTGTGGATGAATTTTTAATTTTTCACCAGTTTCACTATCAATAAAAATGTGTGGACGATTACTAAATTCAAAATTCAATTCAGTACTTTTATCACCAACATGAAATAAAATCACTTCATGTTTGTTAAATTTTAGATGTTGAAGAGCTTGTTTTAAATCGCCATCTCCACTTTGAAATAAATCGGTGAAAATGATAACTAAAGAGCGTTTATGGATACTTTCAGCCAATAAATGCAGATTCTCACTTATTTTACTTCCAGCTTGTGGATTTTGATTGTTCAGCAGTTGTTCCAATTCAAAAAACAATCTCTTTTGATGTATTGAATTTGATTTTGCTTGAGAGTTAAAGCTTAATCCATCACTAAAAATACTTAATCCCGTAGCATCTCTTTGTTTTTTTAGTAATTGAATAATTGATGCAGCTGCAATTACAGAAAACCTTAATTTATTCAATCCATTTTCAGGATAATACATCGAAGCCGAAGCATCGATAACAATCTGACACCTTAAATTGGTTTCTTCCTCATATCTTTTTACGAACAATTTGTCTGTTCTTCCAAATAATTTCCAGTCAATATGTCGTGTACTTTCACCTGTATTGTATTGTCTATGTTCAGCAAATTCCACAGAAAAACCATGGTATGGACTTTTATGCATACCTGTTATAAAACCTTCAACAACTTGATTGGCAAGAAACTCGAGGTTTGGTATTTGAAGTAAATCTTCCTGTTTTAGTTGATACATAAGTAAAAAAAGGCTGTATCAAAACCGGTTTTAGAAATTAAAATTTCATTTTATCGGAATTGATACAGCCAATATAAGGATTTATTTTCCTAGAAATTAAACCAATTGAGCGTTTAATTTATTCGCTAAAACATGTTTAGGAACAGCACCAACTTGTTTGTCCACCATTTTACCATCTTTAAAAAACAATAAAGCTGGAATACTCATGATACCGTATGTAGTAGCAACATGTGGGTTATGGTCAACATTTAATTTCCCAATAACTGCTGTATCACCATATTCCTTAGCTAATTCTTCTACAACCGGACCAACCATGCGGCAAGGACCACACCATTCTGCCCAAAAATCTACCAATACTGGTACTTTTGAATTCAGCACTACTTCCTCGAAGTTGCTGTCTGTTATTTCTATTGCCATAATTATTTTTATTTAGTTTTAAGTTTGCAAGATATATGCCATTCAAAAATTTACAAATTTTGTCAGCTTAATTAAGTTTAAAATCTAATTTATAATCCAATCCCATTTCTGCAAGTTCGTCTAAAACTTCATTTAATGGGTTTACCTTAGTTTTAGTTGACATCATTTTTACACCTTGTGCATCTTTTGAGTCAATTAAATCAAAAAACAAAGAACAATTTCCTGGATTTTTCTTACCTATTTCGAGTAAATAATTCAATAAATCTCTGTTTAACCTTTCTAGTTCTAAAGTCATAGTTATTTTATTAAAGTATTTTTCTCTTACTTCACTTAACATATCTATCGAGGATATCTTCACTTCAAAATCATCTTCTTTATTCCAACGATTTTGAACTCTTCCTTTAATAAACAGAAAATATCCAAGTTCCATAAATTTTCTGTTCTCTAGATAATCATTATTAAACAATGCAAAATTGTAAGTTCCAGAAAAATCTTCTATAGTTAACGAACCATAATTCTTATTTGTTTTTTGAGATACCTTATGTTCTGCACCGATTACGATTCCAGAGATACGAATGTCCTTTCCTTTTAGAGTTGGAAGTTCTTTTAAATCTTTTAAAGGATTTGTAACAAGTTTATCAATTTCAATTTTATAAGGATCTAAAGGATGACCTGAAAGATACATTCCAATCATTTCTTTTTCTTCCTTTAATTGATGCATTAAGTTCCAGGGGTCGCAAGCCGGAATTGGTGGTTCAGGTATTACAACACCACTTACAGCACCGAATAAACTCATTAAATTACTCGACTCATTGGATTGAACAGAGTTTCCATATCTAATAGCTTTTTCAATAATGTTAATCCCATCTTGACCAATATTAAAATATTGAGCACGATGAACACCTTCAAAACAATCAATACCACCAGCAAGTGCTAATGCCTCTAATGTTTTTTTATTAACTGCTCTTAAATTAACACGTTTTGTTAAATCAAATATTGATAAAAATGGACCAGATTTGGTCCGTTCTTCAATAATTGATTCAACAGCAGCTTCTCCAACTCCTTTAATAGCACTCATTCCGAATCGAATTTGTCCTTGTTTATTTACCGAGAAGTTCATGAGTGATTCATTTACATCTGGTCCAAGAACAACTAATCCCATTCTTTTACATTCTTCCATAAAAAAGGATACATCTTCAATATTGCCACTTGAATTCCCTAAAACCGCAGCCATATATTCTGCAGGATAGTGGGTTTTTAGATAAGCTGTATGAAAAGCAACATAAGCATAACAAGTTGAATGAGATTTGTTAAAAGCATATTGAGCAAATGCCTCCCAATCGGTCCAGATTTTTTCTAGTTTATCAGCCGGATGTCCTTTTGCAATTGCACCTTCGATAAATTTACCCTTCATTTTATCAAGAGTATATCTATCTTTTTTACCCATTGCTTTTCTTAAAACGTCGGCATCACCTTTGGTGAAGTTTGATAGTTTTTGAGACAAAAGCATTACTTGCTCTTGGTAAACTGTTACACCATAAGTGTCTTTTAGATATTCCTCCATTTCAGGTAAATCATAAGAAATGGGTTCTTTTCCATGTTTACGATTAATGAAGGTAGGTATGTAAGCTAATGGTCCCGGACGGAACAAAGCATTCATCGCAATTAAATCACTGAATTGATCGGGTTTTAAGTCTTTAAGGTATTTCTGCATACCGGCACTTTCAAACTGGAAAATACCGTTGGTTTCTCCTTTTTGAAAGATTTCATAAGTTTTAGCATCATCTAAAGGAATATCATCTAAAACTATGGTTACATCATGGTTTTGTTTAATGAAAATTAAAGCGTTTTTAAGAATAGTTAAATTCTTTAAACCCAAAAAGTCCATTTTAATTACACCAGCGTCCTCAATTACTTTGCCTTGATATTGGGTAACAACCAAATCAGAATCTTTGGCAACTGCAACAGGAACAATTTCCATTAAATCTTTGGGAGCAATAATTAATCCTGCAGCATGCACACCAGTACCTCTTACAGAACCTTCAAGTTTTTCAGCTTCTTTTAAAACTTTTGCTCTTAAATCTGATCCATTATAGATTTCTCTGAGTTTATTAACCATTTCAATCTCAGTTGAATCAAGTCCTTCTTTATCTTTCAGACTTTTATCACCATCAATTGGTGCGTGTAACATTCTCCCTAAAACAATTCCCGGTTTTGATGGAACCAAATTAGCCATAGCAATAGAGTCGGGTAGAGGTAAATCCATCACCCTGGCCACATCTTTAATGCTT
>JAIYDG010000640.1 GCA_027487625.1 Bacteroidota bacterium | reverse complement strand
CTCAAAAATGGCTCCACACTCAAACCAGTGAGTAAGCATCGGAGTCCAAAGTCCATCGGAATTCCAGTGTAAAAGCAGAATAAGTAAACAGATCCCTCCATGTCCCGAGTTGTACAATCCAAAGGAATGGTTTTGATGATGTTTTCAACATCAATCAATCTCATGGGTAAAACAAAATCAGGGTTAAATCTGTATTGGTAAAATTCACATGCTGTGAATAATGCCTTACAGAACTTACCCTGGTCCGAATGGCTCATAGAAAAAAAATCATGCAAAGTATTTAATTTCAAAGGAAAAAAATGTCCAAAAATTGCGAGTCCTCCCTTTTCATCTTGCTCGCGCGATGCAGAATTGTAAACAAACGAACAAAAATGGTCCATATTCACCGAACCTTCATGTTGAACCTTGCGTCCACGACAGAATTCCATGAAGGCATGCTTCAATGGATCTTCGACCTGCTCGAGATCCTTGAGAGCACTGTAAACAGCTCCATTGAAAGTCAAGGCTTTGATTTTTCTGCAATTCTGATCCACAAAGTCCATGAAAATCGTAGATCTGCGTCCTATGGATGGAAAAAAAATCATATTCAGTAATAAAATCAACAAAAATTGCAATAAACTTTAAGAAGTAATATTAAAAATAGACATAAAAATAGGAATATATGTAAAATCACATTAAAGTTGAAAAAAATACAAGTATATAATATACAAATTTTAATTAATGATATTATTAGGAAAAATTAAAGTATGGACATTAAAAAACTTATAGTTTTTATTGAAAGAGAAAATATTAAGAGAAACAATTATGAGAAACAGAGTGAGAAAGTGGAAAAGACTATAATGGAAAGTAATAGAGTAATAGAGAGTAATAGAGAGTAATAGAGAATAATAGAGAGTAATAGAGAGTAATAGAGAGTAATAGAGAGTGATATGAATTAATAGAGAGTACTAGGTAGAAATAGAGAGTAATATAAAGTAATAGAGTAATAGAGAGTAATAAAGTGATAGAGAATAATAGAGAGTAATAGAAAGTAATAGAGAGTGATAGGAAGAAATAGAGAGTAATATGAAGTAATAGAGTAATAGAAATTAATAGAGAGTAATAGAGAGTAATAGAGTAATAGAGAGTAATATAGAGAGTGATAGGAAAGTAATATAGTAATAGAGAGTAATAGAGAGTAATAGAAAGTGATAGAGAGTAATAGAAAGAATAGAGAGTAATAGAAAGAAATAGAGAGTAATAGAAAGAAATGGAGAGTAATAGAAAGTAATAGGAAGTAATAGAAAGTAATAGAAAGTGACATATTGTGTTAGTAATCATCAAAAATAAAGTAAAGCGTTAGAGGAGCTTACCTTTGGGTTTTTTGTCCATATTTTTGAATTTACTAAAGTAAAACTTAAAAATTAGTTTTTTTTGGGATCTCAAAACCTGGAATTGAGTTTTTTTAAAGATCTATTTATTTATATTTAATAATATTATATTTATAATGAAATATGAAATAAGCACGATATATTTTGACAGAAATAAATCAGAATAGCAGGATTATTTCCGATATTGAAGAACCCCAATAAATATTGAGAAAATAAATTAAAATATCGACATTGGGATTCTGTGGTATCGATACCAAAAAATTCGAATGATTTTTTTTGATACCAGAATCCGATAATATCTTGCTGAATCTAATAGAACAATTAAGAATCCAATTATTAAAGCAATGTTTAACACAAATCATACATTATTCAAGGATATTAAACATTATAATGTTGCATAAGAAATATGTATCACGAGGAGTTGGAGAGATACAAAAACATAATGGAAGCAAAAGGAAGGAATGACATGTGGAATGGAAAGAAGAGAATCATATTCAAACAATGGAAAATGAATAATTAATTTCACAGTGCTATATATCAACCCATATTTCCTTTTATATATATACAAATAAGGAAAGACAAGGAACTTTGGAAAAAATCAAAGGAAAAACACTCAATTGAAAAAAACAGAACACATATCGTGTTCCTTAATATGGCAAACCATATATACAATTCACAACTACGACAAAGAGTGTTTTCTTTATTTACTTTTGTCACTATATCAAATCCGATCAAACAATCAAACAAATCCCCAATTGTATTATGGTTGTCGTAGTCTTAATATCATATGTTTATCATATTGTAATTAATTTAAACTGAATAATATATATTAAACTTTGCTATTTGATTTTAAATAATTGTTTCCAATAATACACAGCAAGAATTATCATTAGATGAACACTTTAAACCAAGTATTGAATGAGGAATTAGATTGCAGACATGTATATCATTGTTCAATATTGTAATTATATCAATAAAACAGCAACAAATATAGACTTGTAGATTAATTAGATATTAATATTATTAGAGAAAGCATAACCAAGAACATTACAACTTGGTTTATAGACAAAATCAACCGAAATCCAAAAAAAAAACGACCAATATTTTCTTCGTTCAGGTGAGTCAGAGACAAGAACATGGAAAAGGGGGAAAGCATGGGAAATGGAAAGGAATGAATGATGTTAACGGATACCATCTAAATGTGGAAAATAAATATAATGATTCATATCTTGTCTATACTTGTGTATAATTGTATTATGTAAACATATTTGTATTGTCTGCATATTGATCTATGTATCTGTAACATACTGTGTGCATTAGACTCACTTTGATCCATTCATCTATAATCTTATCGCATTATTCACACATTCAAGCATGCCTTCTTAATATGCTATACTCAAGAATAT
>JAIYDG010000365.1 GCA_027487625.1 Bacteroidota bacterium | reverse complement strand
TTTTACATACCTGTATTGAAAATTTTCTCTCCAGTACCCTTCAATTTCAGAGTTGTTGTTGAGTTTTAGTCCAGAGAATTTAACTTGGTATTTTAAAGTTGTACTATCAAACTGGTTTGGAACAGCTGCACCAAACTTTGGCACATAACCATTAAATGAACCTCTTATATAAAACCAAGGATTTTGAAGATAAAGAGAATCATTATTAATATAAATAAGATTTAAAGGGAAATTAACAGGGCTACACCCTGGATTACTAGAAATGTACCTGTACGTAATGCAAGCACTAAATTCATTTGTTTGACTAGTTTTTTTTATTAAAAACCCAGGATTTGTAACTATCTGAGAAAAGTCTAATGCGTATTCTTGTTCTTTAGTTATTTCGGGCGGAAAATCATATTTCTCAAGAATCTCAAACTTATAATATCCTTCCTTCAATTCAGGTAAATTGATTTTAGCATCTTGTTTGCAAGAAGAAAAAATACTTGTAACTAAACCAAGACTTATTAAAAGAATATTGAATTTAAATAGAAGTTTAATCATGCTGAAAAAATTGGGGCATTAGGCTAAATCAAATATAATAAAGTTTAATTTTTTTGTCATATTAAATTTATGATATTTAGTACTTTAGAAACAGTTTAATATCATAACCTATTTATGATTGAAGAGTAAAACTTTTTAAAATATCTATATCAATAAGAATCAATTCAATATTAATAAAATCTTTATAAGATTCTTAAAAGATTGAAGGGTAACTTAAGTCTCAATCTTTTTTCAACCTAATGGTTCCAGATTTACCTTTTTTGTTTTCGAACCTAATTAAATAAGTTCCACTTGCTAAACCTGTCATATCAAATTGTTCTTGTTCAGGGTTGAATACAATGTATTGAGCTTGGCCTTTTGTATCAAATACTTCTAAACGAACCAAGGGTTCTTCACTTTCGTATTGTACTATGCCATTTGTTGGGTTGGGATAAAACTTAATATTTTTTTCCTCCAAATTGTTTTCAATTAAACTGGTAGGAGGGTCATAAAAGTTTCTGTTGTAATAAGTGTAAAAGTGTAAGGTATCATTGTTCCCAAAGTTGAGTGGGATTTGACCGCTACTTACCTTTTGCGGACATAATGGATCAGGAGTAGATAGGGGTACTTGAACATCGAGTAATCTTCCGGTTTTAGAAATCACACAAACAAATACATTTTGAATAATGCTTCTAAAAACTTGATTTCCCACAAAAACAAAAGCAGAGTCAATTACAGGGTGTTGAAAAAACTGATAACAGTAAACAGTTGTATCATCAAAATTACTGGTTTTAAAAAAAGACAATTCAAAAGAATCAAGAACATCAAGAGTATGATTGAGTTTAAAGAGATATGGTGTATTTTTTCTTTTGAAATAATCGCCCCCAGATTTAGGATTCTGCATAAATCTGATTACCCAAAAATTTGAATCCTTGCCATAGGCTGTTATCATGTTCACATATAACAAAGAATCTCTGCTAGTACTTGATTTTTTACTTTTAATTTGAAAGTTTGAATCGAGCACAATTAAATGGTCTTCATCTGTATAGCCTTTTATTGGATTATTACTCGAACCTTTATAATTGATTAAGATATTTTTTCCTGTGCTAGGAATACTTAAATGACCAACAGAATTGGTTAAAAATGTATCATTAATAAAAACTAACTCACCTATAGACTTACCTGTGGTATCGAAGGCTCCAAAAACACCCCTTAAGGCAAATAAATTCGGCTTATCTATAGAATATTGAAACCATGAATAAGCTGAATAAATTAAGTTATTATTGTTGATATTAAAACTTGTAACCGACATGTCCAAATTTCTAATTTTCATAGTTGGTTTACGCCAAATGAATTCTCCATTTTTTGCAAATTTGTATATAAATGGAGCGAATCGAGGACCTTCTAATTTGTAAGGTTCTTCATAATTTGAAATAATATATAAAAAATCATCATTGTCAGAAGCTGCATATCTAAAATGTGCTGAATTATTAATTATATCAGTATCCTTAAAAACATCATGGAAAACAAATAATTTACTCCAAGTATTTTCGTAACAGGCGTTTAATTCTGAAATAAATGGATATTTGAATTCTTTAGTTGGTAATGACGAAAATAACTCTCCACAAATAAGTGAATTTCCTTTAGCATAATGCGACGAATAAATATTATTCTGGTCTTTGGATTTAAGCTGTTTAGAATACAATAAATTAAAATTAGCATCGAACCTTAAAATAAAGGGGGATGCAGTTCCAATAACCAAATATGTGCTATCTGGCAATAAAAGTGTTTCCCTAATTGAATTCGAATTAAAATAATTCCATAATTTTATGCCATTCTGCCCCTTAGTTATAAAGGGCAGAATGAATAAAATGGGAAGTATACAGACTCTTTTAAACATGTATGTTTTAGTTTTTTACAATAACACGGTGGTATGTCTTACCACTTTCATCTTTTAAAATTAAAACATATTGAGCTGTTTTCAAATGAATCAAATTTATTTCAGCTTGTTCTCCACTTAAATTACCTTTTTCTATTAAAGCTCCATTTAAATCATAGATTTCAAATATTTGTAATGCGATGTTGTTTTTGATATAAATTTTATCTTTTAGTGGATTAGGATATACCTGTAAAACAATTGGTTCAGACTCATTGCTTGTATTTACCTTTCTTTTTATAAGACTTTGATTGGTGCTGGCATTCATAATTTCTTTGATTAAACATTTTGCTTTTGATGCTGTTGGTGTAAAGCTTTCTGAGATGGAAACAAAATAAGCGAAATCTGCTGCAGAAATTTGAGACCATGAGCTAAGGCTTTGACTTAATTGAATAAGTTTTAAATAGTAATTTCTAAAAACAATTAAATCTGTTTCACTGGGTTCAGGGATTAAAGAATCTAATTCTGCCAAGGCCAATCCCGTATTACCCATACCCAAATGTAAGTTAATAAGAAAACAGCGTTTTTGCTTGGTTTTTTCATCACTTAAATAAGCAATTAAAGAATCGGGTATGTTTTCCATATAGTGGCGAAGTATATCATATTCCAAGGCTTCAATATATTGGTCTAAATAATTTAATACAGGTTGTTTATCGTGATAGCTAGTATCTGTTATAACCTGACTTTTTAAAAGAATTGCATCTTTTTTCCTTGTAATGATAACAGGAAAGGGGAGAGAGGAAGCGCAGCCATTTGTTCTATTGTTAAAAATTGATTGAGCGTTTTCTTCAGTTAAAACATTTGGCGATCGGAATAAGGGAATACTCTTGTTTGCGACCCCTGGGTATGTATAGTATTTTATACTAGGATTATCTGAATAGTTTTCTAAGTCGCAATCAGTTCCTTGGCAAAGTTGAGAAAACAAATTACCTGGTAAATAGAATCCATTCACATCATTAGTAACCTTTGCACCTTGATTTGGTATGCCTCTATTTGAAAGAGGAAGATTGCTGGAGGTCGATTTAACTAAAATATTTTGGTTGTTAGAATTTGTTTGGAGGTTAAATTCATTGCACTTAAATTGAAGTCCTCTATTGTTATCTCGGCATTCAAAACTTAAATAACATTTATTAAAAATATTGTTGTTTATTTTATTCCCAAATTGTCCTGAATTATTAATTTGTGTAACTACATAATTTACGTCATAAAAATTATTAAAAGTATTGTTTTCAAGTTTTAGTCCATGTGAACCTGAAAGATATAAATATTCAGATCTCTTATTTAGGTCATCTTGAAAAGCATTAAAAGTATTGTTTTTTATTGTAAGGACTTCTGGACCAACTGATTCAATTGCTCTTACACAATCATTGAAAGTACAGTTACTTATTTCTATATAAGTTTTTCTTAAATTAAGCAAGGTTGTACTATTATATAGAGCTATTGGCATATTTGTAGCAGATTCAACGTAATAATCATAAAAATCGCAGTTCCTTATTGTTACTCCACTATTTGACATTAAAATTGCAATATTAGAATAAACATTATTATTGAAATTTTCATTGTAAAAATTGCAATTTTCAATAATCATCCCATATCTGCCAATTCCTTCAATTGTATATTGATTATCATTTGGATCAGCAACAGTTTGATAGAAGTTTGAATTTTTAATTAAACTGGCATTTGCTTTTGCTGTAATTCTCATTGGAGCAAGGCTAGCAGTAAATATAATTGAACTTACATTGTCTCTAGCTGTCAAATTATTTGCATAAATAATTCCACCATCAACAGATCTAATTCCATATCGGCAATTTTCAATAACTCCATTCTCAACTATTACAACACCGTTGGTATTTGGGTTGTTTCCGGGATATTGGTTGTTAATTACTGAATTTATATTGGGTTGAATAAAATTAGTATCTCCCAATAATGAAATTCCAAAAGCTTTTAAATTACTGTTAGGAAATTCATTAGTTAACTTGCCTTGAATAATTAATTTAGCTCCAAGTTTGACAGTAATTTTTTTATCTGACTTAAGTTTTATGGTGGTGCCAAAAGGAATTATAACAGTAGTTAGTGCATTAATTTCAACATCACCAGGAAAAGTAGTGCTAGTTAGAGTAAAGGTGTTACCAGGTGAATTGTAGGTTGTTACCGGTTGAGAATAACTTTGGTATCCTAATAAAAGAATAGCAAAAAATAAAAGAGGTTTAATGTGTTTCATAATTATAAAAATTGTAATAGCTAATTTATTTTTCAGGACTTAATGGTATGTAAAGAAATTCCTAAGGAAATATAATTCGTTGATTTATAATTCTTAATATTAAAATGGAACTTAATTTTTAAGAGAAATACAATTTTTTACAAA
>JAIYDG010000610.1 GCA_027487625.1 Bacteroidota bacterium | reverse complement strand
TTTTTTCAAGGGCTATTCCAGTTAACTTCGCCGGTGTAAGTTGAGCCTTTTTATTCATGCACGAAAGTTACGCAATTTCAATTTTATTGCAACAAATCCTTCCTCACCAGCATTCAAGATTTTTCCCTCCTCATTTAAAATATCAATATGAAAGCCACAAACAGGCTTACCTGCACTTCCTGATTTTGGTTGGTCTTCATCAATTCCCGTCATAATTGCCAACATAGGCCAGCCACTTTCTGTTTGCCACCAATGATCAATAACAGGTTTTTGTAATAGATTTTTTATCCAATCAAAAGTTGATGGGTCACATCTTTCGCCTGCCAAAAACAATTGTCTTAAATTACTTAAGTTGTATTGACTAAATAATTTTCCTTCAGCATCTTCTTTTTTAATTGCCCTTATTGCTGTAGGTGCAGTAAACATAACATTTACATGATGGGTCTCTGCAACTCTCCAGAATGCACCTGCATCAGGTGTTTTAATTGGTTTTCCTTCATATAAAAGTGTAGTACAACCATGAATCAATGGACCATATACTATATAGCTATGTCCAACAACCCAACCAACATCACTTGCAGCCCAAAAAACTTCACCAGGTTTGATATTGTAAATATGTTCCATGCTGAATTTCATAGCTACTGCATGGCCTCCATTATCTCTTACAATTCCTTTTGGTTTGCCAGTAGTTCCCGAAGTATACAGCACATAAAGTGGGTCGGTACCCAGCACAGGAACGCAATCAACAGGGTTTGATTCAAAAATGAGGGTTTCAAAATCTATATCATATCCTGGTTTCATATCAGGTAATGCTACACCCATTATTGCATGTCTTTGATATATCAAACAATGTTCGGGTTTATGAATTGCCTCGTCTAATGCTTGGTCAAGTAATGGTTTATATGGAAGTACTTTATCGAATTCTATTCCATAAGATGCACTTATTACTAATTTAGGTTTAGCATCATCAATTCTTAGTGCTAATTCGTGTGGTGCAAAACCTCCAAATACAACGGAATGAACAGCACCAAGTCTTGCACAAGCTAGCATCGCCATAACTGCCTGAGGAATCATTGGCATATAAATAACTACAGTATCTCCTTTTTTTATGCCTAGTGTTTGCATTCCTCCTGCCAACTTAGCAACAGTATTTCTTAAGTCTTTATAAGAATATTGTTTAATTGTTTTAGTAACTGGTGAATCATAGATTAAGGCAGTTTGATTTCCTCTTCCTTTTTGAATATGGTCATCTAATGCCAAATAGCAAGTATTCATACTTCCATCAGCAAACCATCTGTATAAATCATTTTCATCTTTATGTAAAGTGTTTGAAGGAAATTTAAACCAATGTAGTTTATTGGCTTGTCGGTTCCAGAAATGAATTGGATGATGTATACTTTCATCATACATCGATTGGTAGTTCTTGATTTCCATTGCTTGAAATTTTATGAAAAGTTCGTACTTCTTAAATCAGCATGCAGATAATTGTTGCTAATTATGTATATTTTTAGGCTGATTTTTGTCAGCTACTTATTAATATTTGATTTAAGTCAATTTTAACCATGAGTGAAGCCAATAATTATATTAGTCCAACAGAAATTTTTACAGTTGCAAGAGCTAAGCAAACAGAAAATATATTTTTCAGAAAAGAATTAAAGAAATTTAGTTCTATCATTATTGATGAACAAGTAAAGAAATTAATGCTTCATTTTTATAATGAAATTGATTGCACCAAATGTGCTAATTGTTGCAAGCATTTAGAGCCGGGAATTGAAGATAATGAAATTGAAAAATTAGCAGAGAAAAAAGGAATGGATGTGATAGAATTCAGAAGGACTTTTGTTGATTTTGATGGAGAAGCATTGTTTTTGAAAACTAAGCCTTGTATGTTTTTATCAGATAATAAATGTTCTATTTATGATTCAAGGCCACAAGCTTGTGCATTGTATCCGCATCTGGAACAAGAACACTTTAAATATAAGAAAAATGTTTGGTCTAATTATTCAATTTGTCCTATAGTTTTTGAAGTAATTGAAGCTTTAAAATTAGAGTTGAAATTTGAATATAAGAATTCTTAACTGACTGAATTTGCTTAAAATGCGTCAATGAACTGACGGAATTTGATTGAATTCCGTCAGTTCATTGACGGAATTTCATATTTTTATTGAAATTCAGGTTCATTTTAGTATTTTTGAGATGAAATATTAATCAAATGAGTTTTATTCCAAGAGAAATAGAAAGCAGAATAAATAGATTTTTTTTACCTAATAAAGTATTAGTAATACTTGGTGCAAGAAGAATTGGTAAAACTTTATTTTTAAGGGAGTTTGTAAAAGATATTGATTCAAGTATACTTCAATTAAATGGAGAGGATTTATCGACACATGATATTCTCAGAAATAGAAGTGTTGAAAATTATAAAAGGATACTTGGTAAGAACAAAGTTTTAATTATTGATGAAGCCCAGAAAATACCGGATATAGGAGGTATTTTAAAATTGATGGTTGATGAAATTCCTGGTATTAGAATTGTTGCTACAGGCTCATCTATGTTTGATTTAAATAATCAATTAGGGGAACCATTAACAGGACGAAAATTTACTTTTTTAATGTTTCCATTTGCTCAAATGGAGTACAATCAAATTGAGAATCCTATACAAACATATTCAAATCTTGAAGAAAGATTAATTTATGGCTCTTATCCTGAATTATTACAATATGCTAGTTTTAATGAAAAGGCATCATACTTAAAAGAGTTAATACAATCCTATTTATTAAAGGATATTCTTGAGTTGGATGGATTGAGAAATTCTTCTAAGATGTTTGATCTACTTAGATTAATTGCCTTCCAAATAGGGAAGGAGGTTTCACTTGAGGAATTGGGAAGACAATTGGCAATGAGTAAGAATACTGTAGAAAGATATCTTGATTTATTGAGTAAGGTTTTTGTAATTTATAAAGTTTCGGGCTTTAGTAAGAATTTGAGAAAGGAAATTTCTAAAAGTAGTAAATGGTATTTTGTTGATAATGGAATTCGAAATGCAATTATCGCAAATTTTAATCCAATAGGTATAAGAAATGATATTGGTGATCTTTGGGAAAACTATGTGATTTCAGAGCGGATAAAGTACCAGAATTATATGGGAATGAACTCTAATAATTATTTCTGGAGAACCTATCAGCAACAAGAAATTGATTGGATTGAAGAACGGGATGGAAACTTATTTGCATACGAAATGAAGTGGAAACAAACGAATAAAATTAAGGCTCCTAGTGCTTGGCGAGATAATTATCCTGAAAGTGAATTTTCAATTATTCATCCTGGAAACTATTTAGATTGGATTTTACCAACCCCATAAAAAAGAGGCTTGATTTAGTTAATCAAGCCTCTTTTTTTTATTAAAACAGATTATTTTTTTTGAGGAATATCTTTAAGCCATTGGTCTAACCATTCGAAAAATACTCTTTGCCATAAAATGCTATTTTGAGGTTTTGTTACCCAATGGTTTTCATCTGGAAAGTATAAAAACTTACTTGGTACACCCATTGTTTGAGCAGCTGTAAAGGCTTCCATTCCTTGAGTTATAGGAACTCTAAAATCTTTTTCATTATGAATTACTAAAATTGGAGTATTCCAATTTTGTACAAATTTATGAGGTGATGAATCGAAATTATTTGGATGTGCTTGGCTCCAATATGGACCAATATTATCATTCTGAGCGAAAAACATTTCTTCGGTTGAGCCATACCAGCTTTCCATGTTAAACATGCCACAATGTGCTATAAAAGCTTTGAATTTCCTTTCATGATGTCCGGCTAGCCAATAAACACTAAAGCCACCAAAACTTGCACCCACAGCACCTAATCTATCTTTATTAACAAAAGGTTCAGCAGATACAGCATCAATCGCACTTATATAATCTTTCATGCACTGCCCGCCATAATCGCCTTGAATTGCATCATTCCACTCAGAACCAAAACCGGGTAAACCTCTTCTATTAGGAGCAACAACTATATAACCATTTGCTGCCATTAACTGAAAATTCCATCTATAACTAAATCCTTGTGAAACCGGACTTTGCGGTCCTCCTTGGCAATACAATAAAGTTGGATACTTTTTGGTAGCGTCAAAATCTGGCGGGTAAATTACCCAAGTTAATATTTGTTTTCCATCAGTTGCTTTTATCCATCTTTTTTCAACTCTACCCATTTGGGTATTTTTTAAAATTTCGGAGTTAGTAAAGCTGATTTGTTTTTCTTTACCTGTATTTAAATCAATTGAAAATACTTCTGTTGGAAAGTCAATTCTGGTTCTGCATGAAATCAATATTCCTTTCTTTAAATTCATACCAAAAGAAAAACTTGTAAAGTCTTGTTCTCCTTTTGTAAGTTGAACAATATTATTTATGTTTTTAGATTTTGGGTCGTAAATGAAGAAGTTTTTTGTTGCTTCTTTAACTGCAATAAACATTACTTTGGAATTATCCATCCATTGAAACTCTTCTATGGTATAATCAAAATTTGAAGTAAGATTTTCAACCGGTTCTACTGCAGCTTTAATTCCTGATTTTTCATCAGTATTGATTGGTTTTAAATGGAATATTTTTAGGTTTATTTTGTCACTTTCATAACCCGGTTTTTTCATGCTTAACCAGGCAAGTTTACTACCATCAGGAGAAAATTGTGGTGCTCTATCGTAGCCAGTATTTCTAAATGATGCATTGAAAGTACTTTTATCTTTTAGATTATAAACATAAATATCGCTGTTTGTAGAATAGGCCGCTTGAGTGCCAATTTCCTTTTTACAAGAATAAGCTAACATCGAACCATCCTTACTCCATGAATAATCATCATCACCGCCATGTGGTTGTAAAGGGCAATCATATTTTTCACCAGCCATTATATCAATTGGATTACCTTTTATTTTACCATTTTCTAAATCAGCAATAAATAGGTGGCTATATTTAAAATCATGCCATGAATCCCAATGGCGATATAGAAGTCCATCTATAATCCTTGCATTAGTTTTATCTAAGTCTGGATAAATTTCCTTTACCTCAAGATCAAGTTTAACATCTGCTGTATAAGCTAATTTCTTACCATCAGGAGAGTATTGATAGCCATTTATTCCATCTTGAATGAAAGTAATTTGATTTGCATCAGTACCATCTAAATTCATTTCAAACAATTGAGTTCCAGATTCAGTATTGGAAAGAAATAGAATTTTTTTACCATCAGGTCTCCATCTTGCTGATGAAGCATTTTGTTTAGATGTACTTATTGGTTTTAATTGTTCGCCATTATTTGTGCAACTATAAATAATATTGGTACTTTTATTACTTTTTACATCATAAGTTCTTACTCCATAAATTACCATTTTGCCATCAGGTGATAATTGTGGTTCAGAAACCCTGTTCAATTTCCAAAGTTTCTCAATGCTCAGTTTTTCCTGTTCTTGTGATGTTGCCATAAATGGAAGGAGAGTAATTAAAAAAATGAAGATTCTCATATATTTCATCATATGGTTTTGGTTTAGTTTTGATATGCGGCTTTACCTGTTCTAACTAAATTAGAGCTGGCTTTAACCAATAGTTTTTTTCTTTTATAAATCAAGGCCTCAGCATTCATAATTGCTATTCCTTTTCTTATAACTTTTGATTCAACAGTTATTGTATCTCCTGGTAATGCAAATGATAAATAATCGATAGTTAAATTTACTGTACTATATTGTTCTTTAAGTCCAAGACTATACACAGTAGTTCCAATTATATCATCAATAATTGCAGCAGCCATACCACCATGAAATGTTCCAAATGGATTTAACCATTCTTCTTTTACAATGAATGAAACTTTTAAATGACCTTCTTCAGCAAATTCAAGTTTTCCATTTAACCATTTACTTACAGGTGATAATGCTTTTTCTTCGCCATAATAGCCAATACATTCTTTTAAGTAAACAAGGTGGCTATTTTCATTTTTTTCTATCATTTGTCCTGTTTAAGTTTTAATGCCCTGTAGTAGTTTGTTATAAAAGATGTTGCGGGTGAAGATTTATAATGACAATGATTACTAATACTTCCAGTTTCTTCGCATTTACAGGCTACAATTTTATTGTTTTCAAGAAAGTATCTGCAAGTTTCGCAAGCAACAGCGGAGCATGTTTTAAAGAATGCATCTTCTTTTACTACAAATGAATTTCCTTCCATATCTAAATCTATTGCAGCAAGGCGTTTTCTGTTTTGATAAGTACAAGTTGCTACTAAAAAATAAGCATTTTGTAGTTGTTCAATTTTTAATTCAACAACTTTAGTTCCATCTCTAAATGTCCATTCAATTGCTTTTACTAATTGTTCTGAATTATCACTTAGTTCAAACACACCGTTATTTATTTTTCCAACTTCAATTTGTTGTGCATTTGAGTAAACAGTAGTACTAATTGCGATTAATATAAGAAGTATAATTTTTTTCATTTAATTTATTTTACCAGATGATATGATAATCTTTTTCAATATTACTGCTATCTTTTTCTTTACTTACTTTACTTCTAAACCAAAATCTTTGATTACAAGATGAAATTATTAAACCAATAGAAATGATATAAAATAAAGTGCGTTTAAAATTTCGATTTTTCATTTTGATTCAAATTTTTAATTAATCCAGTTTGCAACAAAATATGCTGAGGAAGCCGCTAAAGCACCAATCATTAAAATCTTAAAAGCTCCTAATAATGGAGGTTGTCCTATAATTTTTGTTTTAAAGTAACCGAATATAAATAAGGTTATAGCTGTTACAATGCAAGAGTAAAAGAATCCATCTTGTGCATTATCTGTAAAAAATGGAAAGTATGAACTCAAAGGAACAATTCCACCAATGATATAAGATATTCCTATTGTTAAAGCACTTTGACGAGCACGATTGATATCTGGTTTTTCTAATCCCAATTCAAATCTCATCATAAACTTCACCCACTTATCTTTGTCCTTAGCTAGTTCTTCAACAATTTTTATTTGAGAATCAGGACTTAATCCATAGTCTTCAAAAACCTCTCTAACTTCCTCTTTTTCTTTTTCGGGATAATGGTCAACCTCGTAATATTCTCTTTTTAATTCTGAATCGTAATGGTCAATTTCAGTTTTCCCTGCTAAATATCCTCCCAATCCCATTGCAATTGAACCGGCAATGATTTCTGCCAAACCCGCAGTAACAATAACGGCATTTCCTTGAGCAGCACCAGTTAATCCAGCAGCAAGTGCAAATGGAACAGTGAGTCCATCACTCATTCCAATAACTATATCTCTAACAATTTCACTGCCACTAAAATGTTTTTCACTGTGGCCATGGCTTAAATCTGACATAAGAATAAATATATTGCGATTTAAGCAGAAATTCCTTAAAAAAGAATTGAAAGTTGAAGTTTATATTCTGATAGAATTAAGAGCCCCTTATTTTTTCGTATTTGCTTAAATTTGATATATTAATTTCACTTAATATTTCAATCGCTTTTGGTTTTTCAATTTCATCAGCGCCTTTATAAATATTAATAAGCTCATCACTTTTAGCTTCGAAAAATACCAATAACATCACTGTATTCGGAGCAATTTTAAATACTTTTTTAACTTCATTTAATGAAGCGAAAATTTGTTTTCTTGCAGCAACAGGATCTTTTGCAAATTGATCTAAACCTTTTCTATGATAAATATAATAAGCTTTTCTTAATGGCCTGAATCTTTCATTTAATATGTTATCAACTAGATTATATCTTGTTCTGATTGTTCTTTCAAATGGTTTCCAACCAGCTCTGCTGCTACTTTGTTGTGCAACATTGGCAATTTGAAAGGCTTTATTAAATAGTGCAGTTCCTCCTTCTTCTCCAAAGGAGTCGAAATCAAGTCCTAATGAATAATATGCATAAAAGGCCATTAAAGATGAAATATCACTTAAATGATTCCCATCTTGAAATTCCAATCGGTCCTGATCCTGAAATTTAAAATCAAAATTTTCATCATTAAAACTTAGTACGGTAGAAGAATAGGTTGTGCCAAAAATTGGTCTTCTGCTTTGTACAATTGCAGATGCTTTATATTCATAAGTAGCTTGGTCGTATGAAGATAAAATGATTTCAATATTCATATCAACTTTTTCTACTTGTTGCACATTCTCTCCAGACCACTTCGTATTATTCATGAACTCTGTTAGTCGTTGTTCTAAGGCTCTGAATATGGATTTATCGGCAATTTGTACTTGCACATCATTTATCTTTATTCTACAATTCAAATCTTGTGAGAATGAATTATAGAAATTGAATAAAATACAGAATACAGTTATAATATATTTAGTCATTCAAAATTTCTTTAACCTGTTCAACGATATCTTTTGCAACTTCTTCTTTTGTTTTTAAAGGAAAGTCTAATTTTTCACCGGATTTCTTTAAAATACTAATTCTATTTGTTGAATGTCCAAAACCTGCACCTTCATGTTGTAGAGAGTTTAAAACAATAAAATCCAGGTTTTTAGAATGTAATTTCTTTAAAGCATTTTCCTCCTCATTATTTGTTTCTAAGGCAAATCCAACTAAAATCTGATTTTCTTTGATTGTTCCCAAATGTTTAAGGATGTCCTTTGTTTTTGTAAGCTCGATTGTAAATGTTTCTTCCTGTTTTTTAATTTTTATATCACTTTTTAAAACAGGAGTATAATCAGCAACAGCTGCACTCATTATTGCAATATCAGATTCTTTAAACCTAGCTGTAATTTCTTGAAACATTTGTTCAGCTGATTGAACATTTATTCTCGAAATTTTACTGTGGTTTATCTTTTCTTTACTTGGACCTGAAACAAGAATAACATTTGCACCTTGATTAGCAAATTCTTCAGCTAAAGCAAACCCCATTTTACCACTTGAGTGATTGCCAATGAACCTTACGGGATCTATTGCTTCATAGGTTGGACCAGCTGATATTAATACATTTTTATTTTTGAACTTCAATTCCTGATTAAAGAAATTGGAAATTTTATCAAAAATATTTTCAGGTTCAGCCATTCTTCCGTTGCCATATAATCCACTTGCCAATTCTCCAACTTCTGCATCTATCATTACATTTCCAAAATCCTTCAATTTTTGAATATTAGATTTTGTTGCAGGATGTAAATACATATCTAAATCCATGGCAGGGGCGAACCAAACCTGACATTTTGCAGAGAGATAAGTTGCTAAAAGTAGGTTATCACAAATGCCATTTGCCATTTTTGCTAATGTATTTGCTGATGCAGGTGCTATTATAAAGACATCAGCCCATAAAGCTAAATCAACATGGTTTGTCCATTCACCTTGATCATTTTTTACAAAACTCAAATGAACTGGATTTTTGCTTAAAGTAGAGAGCGTTAAAGGAGTTATGAAATCACTAGCAGCTGAAGTCATAATAATTTTAACTTCAGCTCCTGCTTTAACAAATAAGCGGGTCAAAGCAGCACATTTATATGCTGCAATGCTCCCGCTTATTCCTAGAAGTATGTGTTTGCCTTCCAACATGGAAGAAATTAAATATTGAATCCTTCAGCGAAACGTTTTTCTTTTTCAGGATTTCTGAAATAAACTTTATCTGCAAGAAACTCTTCAGTAGCAATTAAAGTTGCTTTAGGTAATCTCTCATAATGCATGCTGATTTCGATTTGTTCTCTGTTTTCAAAAACCTCTTCTAAAGTATCGCTATCATTATTAAATTCATTCAATTTAGCATGCAATTCTTCTTTCATTTGAGCTGAGATTTGATTAGCTCTTTTAGAAATTATTGCAATACTTTCATACAGGTTTTTAGTTTCTTTTTCCAACTTACGAAAATCACGAGGGATTGTAGTAGAAGGTACGTTTTGATAATTGATTGCCATATTGATTAATTTTTAATTGTTTTAGTTAATGATAGATGATTTATTTAGCCTTTTTAATGCACTTTTCGCTTTTTCATTCAGCTCCGATGCATCAGACATATATTTATTACCTTCAGTGTATTGTTCTTTAAAACTTTCAAAAGCCTTCATTGCATTTTCAAATCTTTCTTTTTGTTTTTCAGGAATACTATTTACGGCCAGAAGATAATGAGATTTTATGATTAAATAGTCTACTTCTTCTTTTTGAGGAATTTCAGGAAATTCTTTAACCAAGTTTTCTAAAGCTACGATTGAACTTTTATATTCTCCCATATCAAAATACAATTTTGCATTTCGATAGGCTTTATGACTTAGTTTGGATCTTAATTGGTCTAAAAAGGTATTACATTCTGGAACGTATTTACTTTCTGGGAAAATATTAATAAAGATTTTAAATGTTTCAATTGCTTTATAAGTATCTGTTTGGTCTAGTTCAGGTTCTTGAGATTCTAAAAAAGCACAATATGCATTCATGTATAAAGCTTCTTCAGCTTTTTCATTTGTAGCATTATTTTCAAAATAGGTTTTATATTGAAAACCGGCAACAGCATATTGTTTTAATCCAAAGCTACAAGCGGCACTGTTAAATAAAATATGTTCAGCTGTTGGTGTGCCATAAAATACATCCTCGATCTGTTCATATAAACTTAATGCACGAATAAAATCTTTCTTTTTAAAATAGAAATCGGCCATTTCGAGTTTTGCTCGATTGTCGGTACTTTTTAGAGTTTTTTGGTATTTGTTTGAACAAGCACCAAATACTAAAGAAAGTGATATAATTATAAAACTGAAATACCTCATATTTAGGAAACTGCAATTATAAGCTATTTATTTTGATGGAAATGAAATATTTTTACCTCTTTTGAAAGCCATATTACTATATATAATTCTACTTTTTCCACTTTTGAGTTTTTCTCAAAGGTCTGAAATTCAGCGTATCAAACAAGATACTGTTCTTCAGTTGTTCCTGATTCATCTAGATACAACGGCATTCGAAGCTGCTGAAAGTAAGCCTCTCAGTGGAAAATTATTAACGGATAGTCTGATAAATATTGCCTCAAGTTATATTGGTGATAGATATAAAAGGGGAGGAACTACTGAAAAAGGTTTTGATTGTAGTGGGTTTACTTTGGTGGTTTTTAAGCATTTCGGAATTAAATTACCTCATACATCTGCTGGTCAAAGTTTATTAGGCTTTGAGGTACCTAAAAAACAAATTCAAAAAGGTGATTTATTGTTTTTTAGGAGTCGAAGTCGCAGAAGCAAACGCATTGGGCATGTTGGAATTGTAATTTCTGAAAAAGGAGAACCAGTAAGATTTATCCATTCAAGCACAAGTTCTGGTGTTCGAATTGATAATTTGGAAGCCGAATATTATAAAAAAAGATTCATTAAGGCTTCTAGAGTGCTGCCTTCCCGTTAGCAATTTTACCTGTTTTCTCAGCAACAGCTAATTTTAATCTTTTCCATTTCCATTTGAAAAAATCTGATTTGCCATATTTTTCTTGAATGCTCAGTTTTTCTTTGTAAGCTTCTATTTTATTGAGATTCGACTTACTGTTATTATGGATTCTATATGCAGCAATATCTTTATTTACAAATAGAATAGTTTTTTGTGATGATAGATTTAGAATCAATTCATAATCAAAAGCATTCTTGTAAGTTTCATCAACCATAAATTCAGGGTCGAGATATGTTTTATTAAAAAAACAAGCTGGTTGATACATTCCGGGTAACATTCCTTCAGCAAGTAGTGCATCAAACCTAAGTTGGTGACCTTCTGCTTCTTTTAGAAGATTATTGTTTTCGTCTATGGTTTTACATTTACCATATATTATTGCAAATTCTTTATTTACTTCAAAGACTCTAACTATTGTTTCAATAGCCCAAGGTTCAAGTAAGTCATCAGCATTTAAATAAGCGATAATTTCGCCTTTTGCTTTTTTGTAACCAATATTAATTGCATTTGCCTGACCATTATCTTTTTTCGATTGCCAAAAACTCAGTTTGTTTGAATATTTTTCAATGATTTCCTTAGAGCCATCGGTAGATCCGCCATCTATAATGATGTACTCAATATTTTCATAAGTTTGATTTAGAACCGAATTTATGCACGATTCCAACCATTTGGCTTGCTGAAATGAAGGAGTAATTATTGATACTAGTGGTTTGCTCATATTCTTTTACAAATTTACTTTAGTAATCCTGAATCAACCAAATTTTCTAATTTTTTGTATTTAGGATTTTCACTTGGATGCCAATGATGTAATAATTTTTTATTTTTACTACGAATGATTGTGTAGTGATTTTTATAGAATCTTAGCCATAACTCTTCATCCTCACCACCCCATTGTATAAAGGTCTCATCAATCATGCCAATTTTAAGGAAATCAACTTTTTGGCAGGCTAATATTCCTTTTCCTCCCCATTGCATCCATTCACCATTAGATTTCGAGTAAAATTCAGGTTTATTTTTGTACAGATAGAAAACTATTGGAAACCAAATAGAATTAAATTTTGTGAATTTGTTAACTAAACTTACAATATTGGAAGGTATACTAAAATCTGCATCACATATAAAAATCAAATTATTTGTGCTTTGAAGTACTGATTTATTAAATGCTTTTGCTCTTGAAAATGGAATATCTTCA